>CAIMBV010000092.1 GCA_903839355.1 uncultured Actinomycetes bacterium | reverse complement strand
TTAAAGCCGACGATGGGTTATGGACCATCGTCAAGTTTACCTTGTGCTTGCCACTTTGGTGTGGCTGGCGCTTTTTATTCTTCTCATGCTGCGCACCGTAGTAGCTTTAAGTGAAGGCTTTCAAAGTGTGCAAGAATTGCTGGCTCACTGATTACTGTCCAATCACTCCGCTTCCACTGTGAATTTGCAGAGGTGGGGGCTACTATGCGAGCTTAGGAGCGTTGTTTGAGAGGGTGCCTCCCTGACTTGGGAGGGCGCTGCTGCGATTATTAAGTGAGACAAAGTTGCTTGCCTGGAGTTACTGCTGATGTTGAAAAGATTTATAGAGCACTGGCTTCGGCCCTTTTTAAACAGTCTGTTTCACTGAGTTGTCCTTTTTAACGAAGGAGAGATCTTGTGTCTTCTTGCTAGCAGAGGGTTTTCCGGTTCCTGGAGGGCCTACCTTAAGTTGGTCCGCATTTGACTGAGAGGCCGGCGTGCAGCCAAGGGTTTTAGTGAGGAATTCGTAATGTTCTTTAGGTTGAGAGAAGAAAGAAGCAAAGAGTTCGTTTGAATTTGGCTACTTTTTTTTCTCGTTTAAATCGGCTTTCGGAATTGACTTACTCCCAGGCTGAGGAGGTTAGAGAGTTTGCATCCCTGAGCTATGAGATGGATTTGTTCTGTCGTTAGATTACGTGCGCCTTGAGTGACATCCATCCTGGCCGGCAGCAACGATTGCCTTGATATCGAACTTGTTCTAGGAGGCAGTAGTCTTCTTCATAGGGGCCCTTCCAGAGTGGTACATTTTTGAATCTGCCCCTACGCCCTGGTGGTGCTGCTGACTCACAATGATGATACTGCCGCCCTTGCCCTTATGGTGGAGACTGTTCACGCGCCTTCGCTGCTCCTCCACCTCGTCCAAAGTCTCGTATGGTCTGCTGCTTCCAGGATAGATCACGTTTCCACCGGCCGCGCCCCTAACAGCTTCAATGACCTCCTCCTCGATGGACTCACAATGCAGGTTGTCGTCTTAGTTCGTTGTAGGCTGATGCGTCGGCGCTTGTTTCGTCTGCTTTGCAAAGCCCAATATCCCACCCGCCAGCCCATTTGATTAAGCATCCGCACTCGCATGCTGCTGCTTGCGCCGCGCATGTCCTGCGTTCGGCTCATGATAAGGCGCCGCTCCTAAGCTGCTGACGGCCATATTTTGATGGGCCATTGGATCATGGCTACCGCCCTTCACGCTATAGCAAGTTGAGGGTTTTCTGTGGCTGTTACTGAAGATGGGGGTGCTGAGACGGCATTTGCTTCGGTTGCTGCTAGGCTGGGGCTGAAAGCAGTAGCAGCTGCTGTTAATGATGATTTTTATGAAGTTAAATATTCATTTATATATTGCTGATTTATTAAGCCTCTTCAAATGGAAGCTCTAATATCAGTCTCCCCCAGTTCTCACTTTAAATGCCCCACTCTTGGTCACGTCTTGGTTTGGGCGTCTCGGAGAGTAAAGATCGGCAGTCGCCTCAATGTAGGCTTACCTCTTTTTGAGCTCTTTCAAGCGTGAGGGAAGGTCGAACCAATCCCTTCTGCGAAGGAACTTAGACGTGATAGCCCAGTCACCCTTGCGCTTATAATGCTGATAGAGTTCTTTCAATCGATCTCGCGGATCCTCCTTACTCACATCTACTACTCCTCGTTGATTCGGAGGAACATAGGTTAGCGCAGGGTCGAAAAATGGTTTCACAGTTATGGTGTGCTTGGTAGATGAGGGTGGAGAGCGCTCTTTTCTTGTGGAGCCAGGCATCGAGGATGTTCTCTCCTTGTTTAAAG
>CAIMBV010000091.1 GCA_903839355.1 uncultured Actinomycetes bacterium | reverse complement strand
GAAGTTTCTTGCCCTACCTTTGATTATGCCCTCGCCGCTTACTACTTGATCGCACCAAGTGAATGTTCTTCAAACTTAGCTCGCTTTGATTCAATGCGCTATGGAATTCGCGTTGGAGATAATGGTGAGCGCAGCGCTGAAGAGGTCATGAAGCTGACCCGCCATGAAGGATTTGGCCCTGAGGTAAAGCGCCGCATTATTTTGGGAACGTACGCGCTCTCATCTGGTTATTACGATGCATATTACGGATCGGCGCAAAAAGTCCGCACTCTATTGATGCGAGATTTCAACGCAGCATTCGCGAAAGCCGATGTTCTGGTTTCCCCGACTGCACCAACTACTGCATTTAAGATCGGCGAGCAGGTCAATGATCCGCTTGCTATGTATCTCAATGACATCGCCACGATCCCAGTCAACATGGCCGGTATCGGCGGAATGTCTCTTCCATGTGGCTTGGCTCCGGAAGATGGACTTCCTGTGGGATTCCAGATCATGTCAGCTGCCATGAAAGATGACCTCATGTATCAAGTTGGTGGAGCGTTGGAAGCGGCACTCGTTTCTAAGTGGGGCGGACCAATCCTCGACAAGGCACCAGTATTGGCGGCTAACTAATGGCTCTTAACTACAACGAGGCAGTCGCAAAGTACGAGCCCACATTGGGACTTGAAGTTCACGTTGAACTCAACACAAAGTCGAAGATGTTCTGTTCATGCTCCACTGAGTTCGGGGGAGCGCCCAATACTCAGACCTGTCCGGTATGCCTTGGATTACCTGGTGCACTTCCCGTCGTAAACGGCAAGGCTATCGAGAGCACGATTCTTATTGGGTTGGCGCTCAACTGCTCTATCGCACCATTCTCACGCTTTGCACGTAAGAACTATTTCTATCCAGATATGCCAAAAAATTTCCAGACCTCGCAGTACGACGAGCCAATCTGCATCAACGGTTATTTGGATGTAGAGATCGAGACCGATGAAGGCCCTAAGCAATTTCGCGTTGAGATCGAACGCGTTCATATGGAAGAGGACACAGGTAAGTCACTCCACGTCGGCGGTGCTACCGGACGTATTCATGGCGCCGATTACTCGCTCCTTGATTACAACCGCGCTGGAATCCCACTCGTCGAAATCGTTACGAAGATTGTTGGCGGAACCGGCAAATATGCACCGCAAGTTGCTCGCGCTTACGTCACCGAACTGCGCGACATTCTCCGCTCACTTGGCGTATCTGATGTAAAGATGGAGCAGGGCTCCATGCGTTGCGACGTTAACCTTTCGCTGGCACCAATCGGTTCTGGCCAACTTGGAACTCGAAGCGAAACTAAGAATGTGAACTCGCTGCGTTCTGTTGAACGCGCGGTCATCGGAGAAGTCGTTCGACAATCAAATCGCCTCGAAGCAGGCGAACGTATTGTTCAGGAGACGCGCCACTTCCTTGAGGAGAGCGGTCAGACTCGTCCGGGCCGGTCTAAAGAACAAGCCGAGGATTATCGCTACTTCCCAGAACCCGATCTCGTTCCTGTCGTTCCAGATAGCGCGTGGATTGAAGAGTTGCGTGCCACCTTGCCAGAGCGTCCCTCAGTTCGCCGAGCACGTCTGAAAGCAGAATGGGCGGTTCCTGACAAAGAGATGACATCTCTAGTTAATGCCGGACTCCTTGATGTTGTGGCAGAGACCATCGCTCTTGGGGCGGAACCAACTCGTGCGCGCACCTGGTGGCTGGGTGAAGTCTCACGCCTGGCAAATGAGCGAGAGGTAGATCCAACAACCTTGATTAAAGCAGCACAAGTAGCCGAAGTTATTGCACTCATTCAAAGCGGTGAGCTAACAGATAAGTTGGCACGCCAAGTTGTAGAGGGAGTTATTGCAGGTGAAGGTTCACCAAATGAGGTAATCGCCCAGCGCGGACTTAAAGTTGTTTCCGACGATGGTGCCCTCATGGCCGCGATTGAGACTGCAATTGCAGCGCAACCTGATACAGCAGAACGTGTTCGTGGCGGAAATATTCCTGCAGCAGGTGCGCTGATCGGTGCAGTTATGAAAACCACGGGGGGACAGGCCGACGCGGCAAAGGTCCGTGAATTATTGTTGAAGCACTTGGGACAGGAAGGTTAAAGAGATGACCGAGCCAAAGAACCCGATGAAACCTCGTTCTGGTCTTGTCACTGATGGTTTAGAACGTGCACCAGCCCGCGGCATGCTCCGTGCAGTCGGCATGACCGATGATGACTGGGTCAAACCACAGATCGGTATTGCCTCATCGTGGAACGAGATCACACCGTGCAACCTCTCACTCGACCGCCTCGCTAAGGCTTCGCGTAAAGGAGTAATCGAAGCTGGTGGATTCCCCATGCAATTTGGAACTATCTCGGTCTCCGATGGAATTTCTATGGGCCACGAGGGAATGCATTTCTCGTTGGTCTCGCGCGAAGTTATTGCCGACTCCGTCGAAACTGTTATGCAGGCTGAACGCCTAGATGGAATGGTGACCTTCGCAGGTTGCGATAAGTCGCTACCAGGCATGATGATGGCGGCTGCTCGTATTGATGTCGCCAGCGTCTTCGTCTATGCCGGTTCGACTTTGGCGGGACAAGTTGATGGAAAAGATGTCACGATCATTGATGCTTTCGAGGCTGTCGGAGCATGTGCTCGCGGACTTATCAGCCAAGAAAAAGTAGATGAGATTGAACGCGCGATCTGCCCAGGTGAAGGAGCCTGTGGCGGTATGTATACCGCGAACACAATGGCTGCCGTAGGAGAAGCACTCGGACTCTCACTTCCAGGATCTGCCTCACCACCATCAGTCGATCGTCGCCGTGATGATTATGCGGTTAAAGCAGGCGCTGCCGTCGTTGAATTAATCCGCCAAGGAATCACTACTCGCGACATCTTGACCAAGAAGGCATTTGAAAATGCAATCACAGTTGTGATGGCGCTCGGTGGCTCAACAAATGCAGTACTTCACCTCCTCGCAATCGCGAACGAAGCCGAAGTTCCATTGGATCTCGCTGACTTCCAACGTATCAGTGAGCGCACTCCGCTCCTTGGTGACCTGAAGCCATTTGGTAAATTTGTCATGACAGATATCGATCGCGTTGGTGGTATTCCAGTTGTCCTTCGCGCCCTGCTTGATGCTGGCTTCTTGCACGGTGACTGCCTCACCGTTACAGGCAAGACGATGGCGGAGAACCTTGCAGATCTCACCCCACTTGATCCTGATGGTGAAGTTCTGCACTCAATTCAAAATCCATTATCTGCTGGTGGCGGCATCACCATTTTGCATGGCACCTTGGCTACCGATGGTGCGGTCTGTAAGACCGCAGGTGTCGGAGTGGATTTCTTTGAAGGACCAGCACGCGTCTTCGAACGTGAGCAAGCTGCGATGATTGCTCTGGAAAACGGCACCATCAAAGCGGGCGATGTCGTCGTCATTCGTTACGAAGGACCAAAGGGTGGTCCAGGTATGCGCGAGATGTTGATGATAACCGGGGCTATTAAGGGTGCAGGACTTGGTAAGTCCACGCTCTTACTGACCGACGGTCGTTTCTCGGGTGGTAGTACCGGACTTTGCGTTGGACACGTTGCCCCTGAAGCGGTCGACGGCGGTCCAATTGCATTCATCAAAGATGGCGATTTAATCCGTATCGATATTGCCAAGCGGACATTAGATCTCCTGGTAGATGAGGCGGAGCTCGCCGAACGCCGCAAACACTTCTCTCCAATTCCTCACAAATATCGTCGTGGGGTTCTGGCTAAATATTCCAAGGTTGTCGGCTCGGCCTCCCAAGGCGCGGTCTGCGGCTAAATAATGTGAGATGGGCCTCTCAAATAATGAGATCCTTATCTCAGGGGTTGACGAGGCTTACTCGACCAGCGACAATTAGCCCATGACATCATCAGTGGTGATTCGAGAGCGCGCGATCTAGTCTGACTAGATGGTGCGCTACCCCTCAGTGAAAACTGAGGGGTTTCGTATTTCACGGATGAAATGTCTTGAGAAGATAGTCCAGTAAATCAGCCGAAAGGAGATGAACATGTCAGCACAAGTCACAGGAGCGCAGTCGCTCGTGAAATCTCTGGAGGCTGCTGGTGTGGATGTCATGTTCGGTATCCCTGGAGGAGCAATCCTTCCTGCATACGACCCCATCTTTGATAGTTCAATCCGCCATATCTTGGTTCGCCATGAACAGGGGGCTGGCCACGCCGCTACCGGCTACGCCCAGGCAACCGGTCGAGTTGGCGTCTGTATCGCTACCTCTGGCCCTGGCGCTACCAACTTGGTCACTCCATTGGCGGATGCTCAGATGGATTCAGTACCCATCGTTGCGATTACGGGTCAGGTTGCCTCTGCGGCGATCGGAACCGATGCCTTTCAAGAGGCCGATATTCGTGGCATAACGATGCCGGTCACTAAACACAACTTTTTGATTACAGATCCGCAAGATATTCCGCGCGCCATCGCCGAGGCATTTCATATTGCCGGCACCGGTCGTCCTGGAGCAGTTCTTGTTGATATCGCCAAAGATGCACTGACCAAGATGACCGACTTTAACTGGCCAGAGAGTTTGTCACTTCCTGGTTATAACCCCGTGATGGATCCAACCCCTGAGTCGATTCGAGATGCTGCTGCGCTGATTGCACAATCTTCAAGTCCTGTTCTCTACGTTGGTGGCGGAATGATCAAATCCAACGCCTCGGCCGAACTCATGAAGCTCGCTGAATTAACTGGCGCACCAGTTGTAACCACTCTTATGGCACTAGGTTCATTCCCCGATAGCCATCCGCAACATCTCGGTATGCCTGGAATGCACGGAACCGTTGCTGCTGTAACGGCGTTGCAAAAGGCAGATCTCTTGATCACTCTTGGTGCACGCTTTGATGATCGTGTTACAGGAAAGCTTTCATCCTTCGCACCGAACGCCAAAATTATTCATGCAGATATCGATCCAGCGGAAATCGGCAAGAACCGCATCGTTGATGTCGCGCTCGTTGGTGACCTCAAGGCGACCATAAACGCGCTACTTCCAGAACTCCAGAAGCAATTTGCTAAGTCGAAGCCAGATCTCGCCGCTTGGTGGGAGCAGTGCAATAGTTGGCGCGCTCGCTACCCGCTTGGATTTGATGAGCCAACCGATGGTTCTGTCTCACCTCAATATGTCATTCAACGACTAGGTCAGATCGCAGGACCTGATGCGATCTATGTGGCAGGCGTTGGCCAGCATCAGATGTGGTCTTCCCAATTTGTTAACTACGAGAAGCCTCGTACCTGGATCAACTCGGGTGGACTTGGAACTATGGGTTTTGCAGTACCTGCTGCAATGGGAGCCAAAGTCGGAGCGCCAGATACTGTGGTCTGGGCGATTGATGGAGATGGTTGTTTCCAGATGACCAATCAAGAGTTGGTTACTTGTGCGCTCAACAATATTCCTATCAAGGTAGCGATTATCAATAATGAATCGCTCGGCATGGTTCGCCAATGGCAGACCCTGTTCTACAACGAGCGTTACTCCAACACCGATCTGCACTCAAAGCGCATTCCAGACTTTGCAAAGCTGGCCGAGGCGATGGGTTGCGTTGGACTTCGTTGCGAGAGTAAAGAAGATGTTGATCGCGTTATCAATGAGGCAATGGCTATTAATGATCGACCTGTAGTTGTCGACTTCAGCGTTCATCGCGATGCGATGGTCTGGCCAATGGTGGCGGCCGGAACATCAAACGATGACATCGTGATTGCTAAGTCGATGGCTCCAATCTGGGATTCACAGGAGTTATAAATGAGCACACATACACTCTCGGTCTTAGTTGAGAACAGCCCAGGAGTCCTGGCAAGAGTTGCATCACTCTTCTCGCGCCGTGGCTACAACATTGATTCACTGGCAGTCGGTCCCACCGAAGACCCCAATGTCTCTCGCATGACGATTGTGGTCAATGTAGAGGGTCATGCCCTCTCCCAAGTTATTCAGCAGACTGACAAACTCATTAATGTTTTGAGCATCATTGAACTTGATCCCATCGCTTCGGTGCAGCGCGAACTTCTTCTCGTCAAGGTAACTACAAGTCCCGAGACTCGCTCGCAAGTTCTCGAGACTGTTCAACTTTTCCGCGCCAAGGTGGTCGATGTGGCACAAGATGCCGTCACCATCGAAGCGACCGGTAATAGCGAGAAGATTCAAGCGCTCTTGCGCGTACTCGAGCCATATGGCATCAAAGAATTGGTCCAATCCGGTCTTGTAGCAATGGAGCGCGGATTGAAACCAGGAAAATCACATCAACCGGATCACGACTAAGAAAGGCAGACCATAAAGTGGCTACCCAATATCACGACGAAGATGCAGATCTATCGATCATTCAATCAAAGAAAGTTGCCGTCATTGGTTATGGCTCACAAGGTCATGCACATGCACTCTCGCTTCGCGATAGTGGAGTAGATGTCCGCATTGGTCTTGCCGAAGGTTCAGCATCACGTGCAAAGGCCGAGGCTGAAGGACTTCGCGTCCTGTCCGTGGCAGACGCCGTTAAAGAGGCCGATGTAGTAATGCTTCTTGCACCAGATCACGT
>CAIMBV010000090.1 GCA_903839355.1 uncultured Actinomycetes bacterium | reverse complement strand
GTGTCAGAACGAGCAATTATTTAGACAGAATTTGCCTTGTGGTAAAATCATGCACCGAGAGTCTCTGCCTGCTGGAAAATCGAAATGCTAGGTATGATGCTCGAAGTATGTCCAGACTAAAGGGATTGAAGATAGAGGAGGCTCAGACAAAAGTACGATTTCTGCATTTAAGAGGACTTTCGGGCTGGGAGTGCCTTCCTATGGTCTAAGGAGACTGCCACTTCTTCATGCAGCATCGATCCAATGCAGCTAATGTTATATTATCATACTAAGAGCGAAGGGAAGCTTTGTAAGGGCAATCGAACCTTGAACATAGTGTATGCTTATCCTTGAAGAGACAGAGGCTGATAGAACGCTTAGTCTCCTATAAAAGCGCTCCCCCTTCTATCAATTGAGGGCTCTTGTATGGTTTTGGTCTAGTGTAGGGCGTGATGCAAAGGATTCTGAGAGGTGGTGCCTTCTCAGAAAGCAGGAGGGAGGCAGCTGGATGTTGATAATTACTATCCTTCTTTATTAAGAATTATAACTGCGATTGATGTCTATGCAGTAGATTGTCAGTCTCGCGTTCCGAAATATTATTAATAATAAATCAGTTTATATCGTAGTATCCGTATACACCATGAGCAAGCTCCCCACCCAGAGAACCAAGCGTGCCGGCACCACCAATTGTGCCGCTTCTCCGATTCAGGCCCCCACCGAGGCAGCCCACCTTGCCAAGGGTTTGCCCGAGCTCTTAGACTAGCTTTCATCGATATTGAGCGTAAGCGAACTTTGAAATTAACGCGGTCGTAGAGTGAAGCTTACACGAGCGTATTAACGTGGACAAACTCTGGTCGCGCATTCAATGTCACGGACAAGCCTCGCTTCACCAAAGAGATCCTTCCTATGCTTTTCAAGCATCAGAACTTCCCCTCATTCGTGCGATAGGTAAGTGCCTAGACTCTCTCAGATATCCTGTGAAATTAAGAATTCTAAAAATTTGGGAATGTACCTCTAACGAATGTTCTCATTTAGATGAAGTCCTTCGGCTTCAAACAGCTCCGCAGGAAGGAGGGCCCCTCCTTCTATCTCAATGGCTTCCACAGAAGCAAAGCACTCTACAGCAAAGTAAAGGCGCGCAAAGAAGCCAAAGAGCGATCGGCCACAGCCTCCAGCCTTCCCTAATCCGAGGAAGCACTTTCCATATACGAGAGCGGCAAAGTATCTAAGAATGATCATCGCTCATAAGGTGACCTCCCACCGGCACTCAAAAATGGACTCACCAGTCAAGAATAGGAACACCATTCCACTAACTCTTCTTCACACAAACACTCAACCTCTCACTCTAGAAGCAGTGTCTACGGGCATTCAAGCTGCCCCAGCTCGAGTGAGGCCGGCCAGAGTGATGATGAAGATTACTCTCATGACGAGAGCCGAGATGAAGCCTGCGCTGACAAACAAATTAAAATTAGAAAATTAGGACAGGTGCCCTGTTACTAACCCCGCAAGACGGAATAGAAGGTCTTGTTCTAAGTTGAAAGGAGCAGAGCGAGCACTAAATAGGAGGGATTCGAGGACTCTCCATTGAGCACGCACTCCGGCTCTGACTTCGTAAGTTTTCTCAGTGTTTTAAAACTTATAGGAGATGATATCTAACAAGAAAGATGGCGCCAGAGACCTGAAGCAGGACGTCATTTAAAATAAAGAGTTATCCTTAATTATGCAAATTACGCTCAATCGGTAAGTATTTAATCAAAATTTCCTATTCGGAAAAATTTGACAAATAAAATCCTAAAATTAGACAAGTACTTAATAGCAATTTGAATTATAGAGTGCAAGAAAATAAAATATTAGCAAGATCCACCCAGAACACTCAAATTTCTGATGAAAACTACTCCTAAAAATAATAGAAAATTAATATCGATCGCAATCTCTCAAAGGTGAATGCCTCTCATTAATTATCCTCCACCACACATAGAAAGAGTCAGTTCTTCAACTAGGGCCTCTCCCGCCAAACTCAAGACTCTATCAAATACGCCACATAATAGCGGCAAGAAGTGATCAGCGAGAGGAGAAGTTTCCCGGGCTTCGGAAGGAATGCTGATCAGAACTCTGAATTGAATGATAAAATGATGGAAGATAAAGAG
>CAIMBV010000089.1 GCA_903839355.1 uncultured Actinomycetes bacterium | reverse complement strand
ATCTCGAATTCCGTCGTCTTTAAGTTTGGTGAGGTCATGATCAACCTTCTAGTTGACACTGAAGCTCCCGGATTGATTGGTCCAGCCACAGTGGCCTCTCAATCAAGTGGTTCCAGATTTCAATTCACAATCCAGGTTGATGACGTTGATGCCCAAGCAGAACGTCTTGCAAACATGGGCATTGCACTGGTAAATGGACCACTTGATCGTCCTTGGGGAATTCGAACTTTGTTATTCGCAGATCCCGATGGGCATCTATGGGAGTTTGCTAAATAGAGTTAAGTTTCCTAGAAATACGTCGATCGGGAACGATCCACAGCACCGCAACCGCTGCATAAATTGCATACGAAACGAATGGTGCAAAGAAGGCGAAACCGATCGCGGTGGCATACCAAACTGGCGAAAGTTTACCTTTTAAGTCACGTCCCAGCGCGCTCTTAAGAGTGGATCCACTCTCACTAGTCTTGACGATCGAAAGTTGTAAAAGGTAATAAGCAATTGCCGGCAAGAGTAGCGACACTCCGTAAATCACGGCCGGCGCTTTAGCTCCACCGCTCGTTCCAAGCCATGCGGTCGAAAAGGGAACGAGAGATAGCCAGAAGAGCAGGCTCGAATTCGCCCACATAACCCAACCGTTCGGGGATTCAACTGTCTTCAGTAAGTGGTGATGGTTATTCCAATAAATCATCAGGTAAACAAAACTGAGGAGGTAACTAAGTAGCACTGGGCGAAGCGGAGTGAGGTCGGAGAAGTGATGTCCAGATGGCGTATGAATACTCAAAACCATGATGGTGATAAGAATTGCAAAGACGCCATCGCTAAATGCTTCTAAACGATTTGAAGCGAAAGAGGAATTCCGTTCAGCCATAGATTGAATCTAACATTTCATTCTTGTTTAATAAATAGGAGAAGCCACTACTCGAGCCAGGAACTTTGATCACGTCCTGTGAGGTAAGAAATGCCAAAGAATAGGAGAGCTACTCCTGTAATAATCGCTCCACCCCAGAGTGGAGATGCATATCCCAGGTTGAGTGAAATCAACCAACCTCCGAGCCAAGCTCCAAGTGCGTTTCCAAGGTTGAACGAGGTGATGTTTGCTCCCGATGCAATCGCGGGTGCTTCGTGCGCATAATGCATCACACGCATCTGTAGCGCTGCAGATTGCGCAAATCCAAAGACGCCCATCAGAAAGACCGCAATCACAGTACACACTTTGTTGTGAGCGGTCAGACTAAAGATCAATAGAACAACCGTAAGCAAGAACATTTCTATTGAAAGTGCGCGATTGAGTTTCCAATCCGCCAATTTTCCACCGAAGAAATTGCCGACAAATACTCCCAAACCAAAAAGTAGAAGGAGTAAAGGAACAGTAGAGACCGCGAATTTCGAAACATCCTCTAAGGTAAATACTATGTAGGTGTAAGCACCAAACATTCCACCAAATCCAAAGACGGTCATGAGAAGCGAAAACCAGACCTGCTTATTCCTGAAGATCCGTAATTCAGTCTTAAGTGGAACTTTCTTTGAATCCTGCTTTGAGCCATGAACTTTTGGTAGGAATGCAATTAATCCAAACAAAGCGCTAAACCCAATTCCAACAATCACCATAAGGGCAGCTCTCCACCCAAATCGCTGGCCGATCCAAGCTCCAAACGGCACGCCTAGAACATTGGCAACTGTGATGCCGCCGAACATGATTGAGATTGCGGTACTTCTACGCTCTTTGGCAACCAGATTTACTGCAACGACTGCGCCTATTCCAAAGAAAGCACCGTGGCAAAGCCCAGATAAAAATCTTCCAAGCAGCATCAGGTTGAAGGAGTGCGAGAGAGCTGAAATCAGATTTCCCAATGCAAAGAGCAACATCACTCCAATGAGCGTTGCCTTCCGATCGAGCTTTGCTAGGAGTGCGGTAAGAAAAACTCCGCCGACAGCGACCGCGGCGGCATAGCCAGATACGAGCACTCCTGATTTTGCCGTGGAGACATGTAGGTCACGAGCGATGATCGGCAGAAGTCCAGCAATAGCAAATTCCGTAAGGCCGATCGCAACCCCACCAAGCCCAATTGCATATAAGCCCGCAGGCAAACGGTTCTTCTGACTCTGCTCGGGAGAATTCACGGCTAAACCTAACCATAAAAGTAGGAAGGCGGCGGACTGCAATTCAATATGATCTATTTATGAATGAACTTAATTCCGGTGAATGGCTCAACCCTCCACTTAGTATGAATCTAACCGCAGAGGGACTATCTGTATTAGCCAAAGAAGGGTCCGACTTTTGGCAGAAGACCTCGTATGGTTTCACTCATTCCAACGGACATGCCTTGCTCAATCCCTTTCCCCAGGACTCTGCTTTTGAGCTCACATGGAAGCTCAACTACACCCAACAATTCGATCAAGCTGGCTTAATTGCCTACAGCGATGACGAGAATTGGATCAAGGGTGGGGTGGAGTTTGCAGATGGTTTTCCGCAATTAGGCGCCGTAGTAACTATCAAGAACTCAGACTGGTCTGTAGCGCGAGTTCCAGAGTGGATGAACCGCGAAGTCACTTTACGATTCTCTCGTTCTGGTGATGCCCTCACGATTAGAGCTAAATGTGAAGATAAATGGCGGTTGGTCCGTCTGGCCCCGCTAGATCCATCGCGTAATTGGAGAGTGGGTCTGTTCTGTGCGAGCCCAACTCGAGCGGGGTTAGAGATTTTTTTACGTCGCTACGCTGGACAGATGCGGATGGGACGTTGCACTAACCTTCACTTCATGAACGACCGAAAAGATTATGACGAAGTCATTCAACGAGAACTCAGTCTTTTATCTCCCGAGGTTCGGAGAGATCAAAAACTCAGGACAGTTGTCAATGAATAATCAAATTCCGAGTAGCTTAAGCTCAAACTCACTCCGTTGGCTTGTCTCAGTCACCTACTTAAACTATCTTGCACAAATTCCGTATTATTTTCATTATTACTTTAGTTCAACGCATCCGTTACCGGCAATAAGAGCTACTCTCTTACTTGGATTTACACTCATCTGGTTCCTAGCTGGTGTATTCGGTTATCAAAGAGGCAAAAGCTGGGGATTTAGAATCCTCATTTCATATTTATTT
>CAIMBV010000088.1 GCA_903839355.1 uncultured Actinomycetes bacterium | reverse complement strand
CCCCAAAACCCCAAAACCCCTTAACAGTTTTATATTAGAAATAAACCTATTTAAAATATGGACGCCTCTAAGAAACCCCACCAGTCTTCACAAGCCAGATATAAAAATTAAATAAAAGGGCACCAGGTAAGTACTTTCATTTCGTTTGATGGGCTAAGCACAGATGTACCGAGCGATACCCGTTGGCAGTAAGCTCCTGCAGAGGAAGTGGGACCAGAAAGAGAGAGACATCCATATATCGAAGCTTCGCGAGGCCAAACCCTCTGTCGATGTGCGGGAGCCGACCTAGTTTCACCACATTAAGAAGAAGCTTAAGAAGAATCAGATGCTTGAAGGTACTTGTTTTCTTCATTCATAACGTCGAATAGAGCGTTACACAGAGATTGAGCGGGAGAACCGCATTCTCCTGGAAAAGATGACCCATATAATGCAGAATCCGGGCGCAAGCAACGCCGCCAACAATGTCCTCGTGGGCAATCCGAACCGAGGCTAGCTCTATACGGCCAGCGCTATCCTGCCGCCATCAAATTCCCTGCAGCTTCAAAGTGTGCAACTTCCCAACGTTGGTTTGGCCTCAGCGGCCAAGCGCTCTTTAAACCGCGATGCAAGGAAGCGTTAACTTCTCAAGATCACCATGGAAAATCAAGCCATTTTGCGAAGGCTGCAGGATCAGCAGCCTAACTATAACGTGTCCAAGTGGGAGGAAGAGGCCAATCACCGCAGGAAGATCCTCAATAACATCTGCGAATACCCCTACATAATCGATGAGCAAGTTGCGCCCTAAATAGTGCCCTCTAGTTCAAGCATCTAACTCGCCTAGCAAGCAGTAAGTCAGTCCTCAGCAAACCGCTCTCGCACCAATTACCAGGGAGCCAAGATAATGTCTCCCGGGACACAGCCCGATTTCATAGTAAGAATAAAGATTTAAATTTACTTTCTCTGCCAGATTAAGCGGAAGTCCGCTCACACCTCTATGCCCTTCTATAAGAAGCGAGTGGCAGGGGGTCTCTCAGCCAACTACTCAGAGGACCGACCGCGGGGTGGCACCAAGGACTGGCAAGAGGTCTACGCACCTTCAAAAAGGGAAGTCCACTTTTTCGGCCAGATCGACCTCGGCAACGGCCTATACTAAGTTGAAATCTTCTCGACCCACCTCGGGTAAGGCGCATCTTTTCTAATTTGAGAAGGGACCTCGTGGTCACGGCTCAGCACTTGGAGCGGGCGGGGGAGAGCTTCGTGATCGAGATCAGAGGCGCAGACAAGGTCGAGAGCCTTGTGAATCGAGAGTTCATGGGTGACTTCCAGCTGATGGCGGGGCACTTGAAAGTCATGAACAAACGCATGGTCCTGCTAAACCCGGTAAGCGAGCTTTTTCTTTCATACGGAGCCAGCGTTTCATCAAGAAAAACACCATGAGCGAGGGCGTTGAAAACACATTAACCGAGGAAGATGGATATGCGCAAGCGAGAGATGAAGAGGAGGTCAAGCGCAGCCAGAGCTTACCCCAGCAGCGCCCAACGGAATCCAGCCATGAGAATGAGCGGTAAGAGGAGGAACCTACCCTAGAACCCGAGGCTCCAGAAGAACAGGAGGTCCCAGACGCCTTGGAAAATGACGAGGTTCAATAGGAGAATTTTGAACTAGGTGAGCAGGAAGCTCAAGAGCAAGAAGTGCAAGAAGAAGAAGCGCAAGCTGAAGGGGAACAACCAGAGGAATAGGAGGCTCCTCGGGAGGAAGGTCAACAAGATGTTTAAGAGAGTGAAAACAATGAACTTGTGCAT
>CAIMBV010000087.1 GCA_903839355.1 uncultured Actinomycetes bacterium | reverse complement strand
CCCCAAAACCCCAAAAACCCAAAAACCCAAAACCCCAACTTTTATGGCTAAGAACAGAGATATATAAATTACGGCATCTATTCAATTAAACTCTTCAAAATTGTACTCTTCATCTGGCGGCTTATCAGCGGTGCCCCTTACAGAAGGACTCGGGAGAATATCGTCATACAAATGGTGCTTGCCGGCCCTCATGTGGGTGCTTGAGAACAACAGGTTTTCGATGACCCCCTCATTGAGGGAGGCCTCCTTGATCTCGCCCTTGAGTTCAATCAGCGACGCCTTTAAGCGCTTGAGCTGCTTCTCTCCATTAATATCTGCCGAGAGCTCCTCGTACTGGTTATTGATCTGATTGATCCTATTCTGGAGCTCCTTGTTCAAGAAGTCGTGCTGCTTCACAATGTCGATCAGACCGCGAAGCTCCACCGCAAGTTATTTCTTCTGCTGGGTGATTCGGTTGAGCTGGAGTATGGCGTCAGCGTTGTTTTAGTTTATCCGCATCTCATGCTTCCTGATGAAGGCCAGGTCGTCCTCCAATTGCTCGGCGACCTTAGCAAAGACCTTCCGCACATCAGCGTGGCAGGTGCCCTTGATGTCTCTGCACAGCTCTACTATGAGTTCTATGTGTCTCCTGCATTCCTCGACCTCTTGCTCGAAGGACCCTCCGGCTAAGCCTGCGCTTCCCCTTTGCCGATTGAGCTCTATCTCCTTCTCTATGTTGTCAAGGTCTATGTAGACCCTCTCAATCTCCTTGCGCCACTCGGCAGGGTCTATCTTTCCCTCGAGTATTTGATGATCGATCTTCTCTGCTGCCTCCTCTTCGTCCTCCTCGTAGGCGTTGGGGTCAAAGAAGTTGATTTTGGTCTCCTCCCTGTTTGAGATTCGATTCTTCTTTGTTATCAGGGTCCCCTCCATGAGGAGGTTATTGCCATCTCGAATCTCAATCTGGCCGCCCCCGCCGTTGATCATCATCACTTGCTCGCCTCCAGTCTCAATGTCGTCTCCCTCGTCAAAGTCCTCATCCGGGGGGAACTTAGGCTCCTTGAACTAGAACTCCCTCCGATAGAGCTCGAGATTGAGCAGCTCATCGATGACTGCACAAACGTGCTCGCCCCAGCCTGGCTTAAGCTGCTCTGCTTTAAGGGTTTTAGCATTTGAGTAGCCGAACTTTCTCAGATCGCTGATAAGCTTTGTGAGGGCCTCAGTCACGTTGCTCTTGAAATCGACGAAAGGGACGAAGACTCCAAGTTTTTTACTCTAAAGGTGTGAGTTTATTATGTCCTTACCTTTTCTTTGTTCAAGCTCATCAGCCAGTACACCATGTCGTACAAGTAGCCCGCTCATGTTGTGGGGTCCTCACCTGTTGTCGAATGCGCGAAGTGGACTCTTGAGATTCGCTTCTGCTTCCAACCCTTGCAGAAGGATGTCTCATAGTCTAGTAAGCTCAGCTTCTCTATAATGTCGTCCATAATCAGGTACGTGTCGATCGTAGGCGGCTTGTTAAGCTGAGTTTTCTTGTATGTCTCACAGAGTTCGCAAACTTGTGCGATGTCGAACCTCTGATCAGGATCAAGCTTGAGCATTGCAGCGATCATCTGCCTCAGTTCCGGAGAATACTTTTCTGCTGTGATAGGTGGAAACTGCCCCTTTGTGATGCGCTAGAAAAGATCGTAGAGAGAAAGATTTTCCCTATCATCCTGCCTGAAAGGGCTTCTCAGCATACAAATCTCGTAGGCAATACATCCCATGCTCCAGACGTCGCTCTTCCAATCGTAGCCCTTCCCTTGGAGGACCTCAGGACTCATGTAAAGAGGTGTACCAACTCTTGAGAAAGCCTCGAAGGTCTAAGAGCTCAGCTGCCTACTCAGGCCCAGATCTCCGACCTTCAGATTGCCTTGCTAGTCTATGAAGATATTGGCAGGCTTTAGGTCTCTGTGCATGATTCTCTTCTCGTGCATGTGGCCCAGCGCCCCAGCTATTTGGTGAATGTACTCCCAGACTTTCTTCTCAGGGAAGCTGACATCCTCCTCTATGGCCTTCTTGATCACAAGCTTCAGGTCTCCTTTCTCTGCCCACTCCACCGCGATAAACAGCTCATTCAGCTTGTTATCGATAAACCAGTTCAGGTACTTGACGATATTGGGGTGGTCTAAAGACTAAATTAGCTCTAATCACTCGGTTCCTTACCTAATGCAGTTACACCTCCTTGAGACAGTTATCTCTCTGCTTCTCATTGTCCATGTCAAAGATCTACCGCATATTGTATTCTCTTCTCCTACCTTGATAAGCTTCAAAGCGACGCATAGCCCGTCAGTCTTCCTCTGCGCTTTGAACACGTATGAAAACTTGCCTTGACCTGTACACATATTGAGAGACAGGGACTTACCAATGAGTTTGATGATTTCGAAGCCGTTGACTTCCTTGCCTACGAAGTTTTAAACCTGAACGGCCGCCCCGCCGCTTGCCATGATTATTATAAGTATTCAAAATATTGAATTCATACGCTATTACCGGGGTTTTGGGGTTTTGGGTTTTTGG
>CAIMBV010000086.1 GCA_903839355.1 uncultured Actinomycetes bacterium | reverse complement strand
ACTCTCGTCGCTCTGCCATCAAGCAGGTTGCATCAGGACGTTTCGGTGTAACGAGTGAGTACCTCGTGAATGCCGATGATATTCAGATCAAGATGGCTCAAGGTGCTAAGCCTGGAGAAGGTGGACAGCTTCCTGGAAATAAGGTTTATCCGTGGATCGCACAAGTGCGTTATTCAACGCCAGGTGTCGGCCTAATCTCTCCACCACCACATCACGACATTTACTCCATCGAAGATCTGGCGCAACTCATTCATGATCTTAAGAATGCCAACAAGTTCGCCCGCGTTCACGTCAAACTTGTTGCGGAAGTTGGCGTCGGAACCGTTGCCGCCGGCGTATCAAAGGCTCATGCCGATGTTGTTCTCATCTCAGGACATGATGGGGGAACAGGTGCATCTCCACTCACCTCGCTGAAGCACGCTGGTGCTCCATGGGAGTTAGGTCTGGCAGAGACACAACAGACCCTCATGCTTAACGGGCTGCGTGATCGAATCGTTGTACAAGTCGATGGCCAGATGAAGACTGGACGTGACGTTGTAATCGCCGCTCTCTTGGGCGCCGAAGAATTCGGATTCGCGACAGCACCGCTGGTTGTTTCTGGCTGCGTCATGATGCGGGTCTGTCATCTCGATACCTGCCCAGTCGGTGTTGCGACTCAGAATCCTTTGCTACGTCAACGCTTCTCCGGCAAGCCAGAGTTCGTCGAGACTTTCTTTGAGTACATCGCTGAGGAGGTCCGCGAGTGGTTGGCGAAACTTGGCTTCCGTTCTATCGAAGAAGCGATCGGTCAGGTTGAACTTCTCGACACACGTGATGCAGTTCAACACTGGAAGGCGAGTGGACTCGATCTCGCTCCACTATTAAAGGCACCTCTCTTTGCCGGCTCTCGCAAGAACACCGATGTGCAGGATCACGGGCTAAGCGCCGCACTGGACAACACACTTATTCAGTTGGCAGAGCCTGCTCTATCTCGCGGCGATTCGGTGGTGATCGAGCTCCCTGTTCGAAATGTCAATCGAACCGTCGGAACAATGTTAGGAGCGGAGCTCACCCGCACATTCGGGGGAGTAGGTCTACCTGAGAACACGATTGATATCTCATTGCGTGGCTCTGCTGGACAATCTCTTGGAGCCTTTATTCCGAAGGGTCTTACCTTGCGCCTCTTTGGTGATACCAATGACTACGTTGGTAAGGGACTTTCAGGTGGACGGGTAATCGTTCGACCAGATGAGAGCGCCACATTTGAATCACAGAAGAATGTCATTGCCGGAAATGTGATCGGCTATGGAGCAACCAGCGGTGAGATATTTATTCGCGGCATAGTTGGCGAGCGTTTCTGTGTTCGCAATTCTGGTGCCACTGCAATCGTCGAGGGAGTCGGCGATCACGGTTGTGAGTACATGACTGGTGGAGTAGCAGTTGTGCTTGGTGCCACCGGTCGAAATTTTGGAGCGGGCATGTCTGGAGGAGTTGCCTTCGTCTTAGATCTTGATCCAAGGTTGGTCAATCCAGAGATGGTTGATGTCTTGACTCTCACTCCGGCACGTTCCCAACAAGTGCACGATCTGATCTCTAAATTTGCCGCAGAGACCGGCTCTGTTGTTGCGCAGTCATTGCTTAGCGATTGGGCAAATCAGAGCGCCAGGATCTCAATGGTCATGCCGCGCGATTACGCCAAGGTCTTGGCAGCCATGGAACGTGCAGAACGAGAAGGTCTCAATGTAGACGAGGCAGTAATGGAGGCAACCCGTGGCTGATCCAAAGGGATTTTTAACAACAGAGCGTCAGACTCCAAAGCGACGACCTGTTGATGTTCGCATCAAGGATTGGAGAGAGGTTTATGAGGAGCAACCCTTTGCAGAGCTGCAGAAGCAGGCAGGACGATGCATGGATTGCGGTATCCCGTTCTGTCATCAAGGTTGCCCTCTCGGCAATTTGATTCCAGAGTGGAACGATCTGATCTGGCGCGGTGAGCGCTCAGAGGCAATCAATCGCCTCCACGCGACAAACAACTTTCCAGAATTTACTGGTCGCCTCTGCCCTGCTCCTTGCGAGACCGCCTGCGTCGTGGGAATTAATGCTGACGCCGTCACTATCAAGCAGGTCGAACTGCGCACAATTGAAGAGGCATTCAACAACGGGCTAGTTACCCCACTTCCACCAGATCGTCTCACCGGCAAGACAGTCGCGGTTATTGGTTCGGGACCTGCTGGCTTGGCCGCGGCTCAACAATTAACCAGAGCTGGCCATACCGTTGCGGTCTATGAACGCGCAGATCGAATCGGCGGATTGCTCCGCTACGGAATTCCTGAATTCAAAATGGAGAAGTCCATTGTGGATCGTCGCATCGCCCAGATGGAGGCAGAGGGAACTCGCTTCCGCGCTGGTGTGAATGTTGGCATTGATATCAATGGTGCCGAGCTTCGCAATAGATATGACGCCGTTGTACTTGCAGTTGGTGCTACTCATTGGCGCGATCTCAACGTACCAGGTCGCTCCAACAAGGGAATTTACCAAGCGATGGAGTACCTGCCTTGGGGCAACAAGCAGGGTCTTGGCGAATTGGATTCCGAGCCCCAAATCAACGCACATGGAAAGCATGTCGTGATTCTTGGTGGCGGTGATACTGGTGCTGACTGTTTAGGAACTGCGATCCGACAGGGAGCTGCCAGCGTTACTCAACTTGAGATTATGCCTCGTCCGACTGAAGAGCGACCTGCTAATCAGCCTTGGCCAACCTATCCCATGATCTATCGCGTGAGCAGCGCCCATGAGGAGGCCGGCGAACGGCTTTATGCTCTCTCTACTGAAGAGTTTATTGGTGATGGAGCCGGAAATGTAAAGGCGATTAAGTTGGTTGAGACCGAGTTCATCAACGGCAAATTTGAGAAGGTCGCCAATTCCGAGCGCGAGATTCCTGCCGACTTAGTCTTCCTTGCTATGGGATTCTTGGGGCCGGAGAAATCAGATCTCGTCACACAACTCGAAGTTGAACTCGATGAACGGGGCAACATCAAGCGAGATGAAAAGTTCGCATCATCTGTTGAGGGAGTATTTGTCTGCGGCGATGCTGGTCGCGGCCAGTCATTGATCGTCTGGGCTATTGCCGAAGGCCGAAGCGCAGCAGCTGCTGTTGATGAATTCTTACTGGGAGAGACCGGACTTCCCGCACCAATTCTTCCAACTTCGCGATCGCTTACCGTTTAGGGCCAATTAGGCGGAGCTTTCCCCCTAAAATAGCGACCTGACGTTTGCGTAACTAATAAATTCCACCCGGAATCGCCCCCGATTCCCCTGAAGAGATGGCTTAGGCTGAACACATGCGAAGAGCAAAAATTGTATGCACGATGGGTCCGGCCGTTGAGTCGCCTGAGAAGGTAGCCGAATTAATCGCAGCTGGTATGAATATGGCCCGGCTTAACCTCTCACATGGCGGATATGACGAGCATCAAAATCGTTTAGATCTCGTACGCGCGGGAGCCAAGAACGCTGGTCGACCTATTGCAGTACTCGTTGATCTACAGGGACCGAAGATTCGTTTGGCTCGATTTAAGGATGGCCCGCACGAACTATTCCGTGGAGATATTTTCACCATTACAACCGACGAGGTTGAAGGCACAAAAGATATTTGCGGAACTACCTACAAGGGTCTGGCCGGAGACTGTAAGCCAGGTGACCGTATCTTGATCGATGATGGAAAGGTCACCGTTGAGGTTGTTGAAGTTAATGGCTCCAATGTGGTCACCAAGGTAATTCAGCCAGGATTTGTTAGTAATAATAAAGGTATCAATCTGCCAGGTGTTGCGGTCTCTGTCCCTGCTCTCTCTGAGAAAGATATGGATGATCTGCGCTGGGGATTACGTGCAGGAGCAGATTTCATCGCCCTCTCATTTGTGAGAAATGCTAAAGATATTGATGACGTTCATCGCATTATGGGCGAAGAAGGCATCTTCCGTCCGGTCATCGCTAAGATTGAGAAGCCGCAGGCGGTAGATAACCTCGAAGAGATCGTTACAGCTTTCGATGGAATCATGGTTGCGCGTGGCGACCTTGGTGTCGAAATGCCAATTGAAGAGGTTCCTCTGGTGCAAAAGCGTTGCATTGCGCTCGCTCGCGCCGCAGCAAAGCCTGTAATCGTGGCGACTCAGATGCTGGATTCGATGATCACAAATTCCAGTCCTACTCGAGCCGAAGCCACCGACTGTGCTAACGCCGTTCTCGATGGAGCCGACGCCCTGATGTTGAGTGGCGAGACTTCAGTGGGTGCCTTCGCAATCGAAGCTGTGGCAACAATGGCCCGCATCATTGCTCGCACAGAAGAGGCGATGCTTGATCAGATTGCTCCTCTCAAGCACAACCCAGCCACCAAAGGTGGCGCCATCACCAAGGCAGCTAAGGAAGTCGGCGAGATCGTTGGCGCTAAGTACCTAGTGGCCTTTACCCAGAGCGGTGATTCAGCGCGGCGCATCTCTCGACTACGTTCGGCAATTCCGATTCTCGCTCTGACGCCTGAAGTTCCGGTTTACAACCAACTGGCCCTCTCGTGGGGTGTGGAGTCTCTAATCATTCCCGTCGTCAGCAACACCGATGCCATGGTGAAGCAGGTAGATGCCCTCCTGATTGAATCAGGTCGCGTATCTAAGGGAGATCCAGTGGTCATCATCGCTGGAGCGCCTCCAGGAATTCCCGGTTCAACTAATGCGCTCCGGGTCCACATCGTGGGAGATGCCATCGATGGAGTTCACCCGGCCTATAGGAGTTAATTTCTAGCCGTCATTCCGATGTGGAACGACTAGGTATGATGTGCACTTCTTGGAGCGGGGATGCTCGCCTCTGAGAAAGGCCTCGGTACTCCAACGGTAGAGAGGGCGGACTCAAAATCCGCACAGTGTCGGTTCAAATCCGACTCGAGGCACATGACACAAGCTGAAGCAAAAGGT
>CAIMBV010000085.1 GCA_903839355.1 uncultured Actinomycetes bacterium | reverse complement strand
TTATTGCTGCGGTATTTACGTATACCGAGGCGCGTCGAGATTATTGCATTGCGCTACTGGCGCTCTCATTAGTGAGTGATGGAATTGATGGAACCGTTGCGATCCTGAGTGGCAAGGCGAGCACCCGCGGAGCGATGGTAGATGCAGTCTGTGATCGTTTGGGCGAGACGCTATGGGCATTTGCGTTCTACAAATTAGGTGCACCAGCTTGGATTGTCGGCGTGGCTTGGGTCTTTTCCTTCACGCAAGAGTATGCCCGAGCCCGCATAGCTGGTTTGGGTGATTACCGCATTGATGTCGTGACAATCGCAGAGCGTCCAGTGAGAGCAATTTTCTTGGCACTAGCGATCGTTGCCTTCGATTTAAATATCGCCGCTGCAACAACCCTTGCCACCGTATGGGCGGTGCAACAAGGTGTTGCTTTAGTGACTGTGATGCGCAGTGGTCATACCCGCTTGAGTGCCCCCGATAGCGTCGGCGACTAACTCAGCGCTCATTCCAACAAGAGGCAACCCTCCACCTGGGTGAGCTGATCCACCTACACAGAAGAGTCCTTTTACAGGGGAGCGATTGCGAGCCCGCGAGAATGCCGACATTGCGCCGTTGCTCGAGGTGCCATAGATAGAACCTCCGGGCGCGTGAACCGCATTCTGCAGGTCAAGCGGAGTTCGAAACTCCATAACATCCAATCGTTCGCTTACTTTCAGACCCAATGCATCAAGTTTTGCAATTATCTTCGCGGCATACTCCGCGCCGCCCTTGCTCCAATCCCAACCCTCCGCGGGATCATGGCGCGGGGCATTTACTAGCACGAACCACGATTCGGTATTTTCGCGTTTGACCATCAGTGGATCATTAGGCGCACAGATATAGATGGTGGGATCTTGTACTGGCACATGTTGGGTAAAGATCTCATCAAATTCGGCGTCGTAATCTTCTGGGAAATAAATGGTGTGGTGGTTAAGGCGAGGTATAGCGCCATCAATTTTGGAGTTATCCAAGCCAAGAAGGAGTGAGAATCCCGCCAAGGATTTTTCAGCGCGCTTTAACTTCTTGCGCTCCGGTTTTGCTGCTTTGACGTTCTTATCTAGTAATTGGTTATAAACGATTTCAGCATCAGCATTTGCAACTACTAGATCGGCACTCACAAATTCACCGCTGGCCAAGGTCACGCCTGTTACTGCACCCGACTGCGTATTAATTTTCGCAACAGGGGAGTTGAGGCGAATATCAATGTTGAGTAGTCGACAACGGTCCTCTAAGGCGACGCTCAATTGGCCGATTCCACCCGCCAAATGCCATGCCCCAAAACTTGCTTCTACAAATGCAATCGTCAGCAGAGCTGCAGGCGCTTTACGAGGATCTGAACCTGTATACGTTGCATAGCGATCGATGATCTTTTGAATGTGGGGATCTTTGGTGTACTCGTTACTTACCGCACGCAAAGATTTGAGCGGTGCAATTTGCTTAATCCCACGAATCAAATCTCGCCGCTTGAGTAGTGACCAAATTGAGGTGAGTTCTGATTGCACAAAGGGAACGCGCGAGATATCCCACATCACCTCTGCTCGCTGCATGAGAGAGTGCCAGGCGTTACCCGCTTCAACACCCAAAGCAGCATCGATTGCTGAGCAGGTCTTGGGTAGGTCGAGATTTACAAAGTCAACGCTCTTGCCATCGGCAAAGTTGTATGTGAATGCAGGATTGACCGCTTGAATATTGAGTACTCGTTCAAAGCGTGGCCCTGTCTTAATAAAGAAGTCTTTGAAGATAGCGGGCAAAGTTAATAGCGAAGGCCCAGTGTCGAAGGCATAATCGCCAATCCACTCAGTGCGACATTTGCCTCCGGTGCGATCGGAGGCCTCATAAATAGAGACCTCGTGTCCTTGTTTTGCTAGGCGAGCAGCAGCGGTCATGCCTCCGACACCGGCACCTATGACAACGATTTTGGACACCTACGCCACACTCCGTCCGCGCCACACAAGTTGGCCGATTGATTTCAGATACCAGGATTTTGCAATTAAGTAGATGAGCGTCACGATGGCCAACGGATGCAATAAAGCCGAATTACTCCTACTGCGGGTGCGG
>CAIMBV010000084.1 GCA_903839355.1 uncultured Actinomycetes bacterium | reverse complement strand
TCGCAGCCGTTCTGCCGACTCTCGTCCTGCGGCTAATGGAATTTGCACATATGAGTTGCTAAATCCGCGCTCAATGCCTTTTTTCAGCAGGGCGCCTTCAAGTTCTGCCATTCCAGGCAGATATTCCCCTGAGCCCACCAGGGCCAGAGCGCCGACGTGATCCATGCCAAGACTCTAGTCGGTAAGATTCCCGCCATGCACTCGAGGAAAGTAATGGCGACGATTTCTATCGCGATTACCCTCCTCTCCTTCACCTTTTACTTCTTCGACAAGACTGCCGGAAGTGCCATCCCCCGCTCCAACGTTCTCAAAGGAGATAAGCAGTCCACTGGTGGGGATACAAATATTCTGCTTCTTGGGTTGGATTCCAGACGCGATAACAACGGAAACGATCTGCCTCGCAAACTCCTAGATCTCATGCACGTCGGCTCCAGCTCATCGGTCGGTGGTTATAACACCAACACAATGATCTTGATCCACATCCCTGCCAACGATAAAAACGCGGTAGCTATCTCGATCCCACGTGATGATTACGTGGCGGTAGCTGGATGGGGCATGCAGAAAATTAAAGAGGCTTACGGGCTCGCAAAATACAACTCTGAAAATGCCCTCATTAAAAAAGGTGTGCCAAATCCTCTGCGAGAGAAGGAGAGCCGAGATGCGGGTCGCGCTGCAACTATCTCGACTATCACCTCATTACTCGGCGTTCCCATCGACCATTTTGCCGAGGTCAACTTAGTTGGTTTCTATGACCTTGCTACTGCGCTGGGTGGAATCCAAGTCTGCTTGCGTCATGCGGTCAATGATTCGCAATACTCTGGAGCTGTTTTCCCGGCTGGGTTACAAACCATAACTGGAGTTCAAGCGCTGGAATTTGTGCGTCAACGTCACGGATTACCTAATGGCGATCTCGATCGCACCCATCGTCAGCAGGCATTCATCACAGGAGTGATCACCAAGTTCCGTAGTCAAGGAATCTTTGGCGATCTCGGAAAATTGCAATCGTTGCTGACCGTCGCCAAGAAAGATGTGGTGATTGATTCAGGTTGGGATGTTCTAGGTTTCCTTCCTCAAGCAAAGGCGCTCACCGGTGGCCACATCAAGTTTTACACTCTTCCTATCGAGGGTTATGCCCTTCGCAATGGCCAGGATGTAAATATCATCGACATCCCAACAGTTCGTAAGTTTGTTCATGATCTCTTCTATCCTGCACCAAAAGTAACTGCCTCACCTGCTCCTGGTGCAAGTACCAAACCAAGCGCGACTCCAAAACCTACCGCCACCAAATTTAATTTTGCTCACTTAGCAAACGGGACGGCAGTGCAGGGCTCTGGAATTCCCTGCGTTAACTAAAGACTTTCATGTTATTTGCAGTCTTAGCTATTGTTGTTGGAGCTCTTACAGCCGTTCAGTCAAGACTCAATGGACAACTCTCCACCGATATTCACAACGGAATCGCTGCGGCCCTCATCTCATTTGGAACAGGTTGGATCTTTGTGATCGCTGCCTGTCTCTTTAACAAGCCAGATCGTCTTGGGCTAATCCGCATATGGAGCAACCTAAAATCTAGGAAATTGAAGCCATGGGAGATCATCGGCGGAATGGGGGGCGGTTTCTTCGTCGCCATCCAAAGTAGCGTGGTGCCTGTGATCGGTGTCGCCATCTTTACGATCTGCACCGTTGGTGGTCAAACTGCATCTTCAATGCTCGTTGATTTCATTGGACTATCTCCCTCCGGAAAACATCGCGTTACATTGATCAGAGCAATTACCGCGGTCATCACACTAGCTTCAGTTACAGTCGCAGTTTGGCCACAGTTACAAAGTGCCACATTTAAAGTAGCTCCCATATTCTTCGCTATTCTTGTTGGAATTGTTATTGCCTTTCAGCAAGCTCTTAACGGCAGAATGAATGTAGTTTCAACAAGGCCACTAGCTACGACATTTGTCAATTTCTTAATGGGTTTCTTTGTCTTAACAATCGCATTGATTGTCAATTTGATAAGAGGTGGATCTATTGGTCATCTTCCCCATGGGCTATTGGTTTATCTGGGTGGACCAATCGGTGTTGTCTTTATCGCGGTGAGCGCATATACGGTTAAGCACTTAGGTATCTTGAACTTCATTTTATTTAGCGTCACCGGTCAATTGATCGGCGCACTAACTCTGGACTGGTTGGCACCTGCTGCTCACACCAAGGTCAGTGCATACCTTGTTACAGGAACAGCAATGACCTTGTGCGCGGTTGTCTCTTCTAGAATCTTTAGTAATCGAAAGCGCGTAGCTTCTTAAGCGCTGGCTCGTACCCTAGCTGTCACTTTTGCAGCAGCTATCGATTCATTTTTTCGATCGATGAAATCCGCAAGAGCAGGAACTATTCCAGCCAATCCAAACTCAGATAAAATAATGGTGACATCTGTTGCACCAAGTGATTCAAAGACCTGCTTCAGGTATCCCGTTTCCCAGTCCCATCCAGCACGTGGTGCACCTGGAGCATATGAGCCACCTTGAGAGATTATGAGCGTGACCTTGCCTTTAACTTTCGTAAAACCGGTAATGATTATCTGATCAACCCACGCCTTAAGCACGGAAGGAACCGTGAAGTTCCACATAGGCGTAGATATCAAGATGTGTTTAGCCTCATTAACCTCCTGCGCTAAGCCCAGGCGATACTCATGCTTGGCCTGCGCAGAGGCTGATCGATCAGCCTCTGCAGTTCGCCCCGCCATGAGCGTCTCGCCATCAAGATGGGGAATTGGGTCCTTAGCCAGGTCACGGCTAACAATGACCGCACCCGGATTTTGAGCAACAAAAGCTTCCAGAAACTCTTTAGAAATTGAGCGTGAAATCGAATACTCCCCTAATGGGCTTACTTCTAGGTGCAATAGATCAGACATTATGAACCTTACTAATAGTTGGTTGGTCCTCAGAGTAGTTGAAGTTTCAACTACTCGCCATTTGAAAAAAGTGAGATACTTGCTCTCTTATGCCAAAGATCCAAGCACCTACAGTTGTCCTTCACCGTGAGTTGCGCCGCCAGCAGTTAATGGATGCCGCCATGGAGTTAGCCTTGGCAACCGGAGCTGAGTCGATAACTGTTGCAGCAGTTGCAGCCAAGGCGGGATTAGCTCGAAGTTCTATCTACGAATATTTTGCATCCAGCGCGGATCTTGTTGCCGATTTAGTTTTAGAAGAGCTTGACTACTACACCCAACGCTTGGCAACGGCGACAAAAGGTACGCAAGATCCATTTGAGCGAATTGAACTTTGGATATCGGAGAGTCTGCGCTACGTTGCAGATGGCAGGCATATGTTGGTCAAGTCTCTCAACACAATAACTACTCCCGATGCCCGTAAAGATGAAATTCTTTTGGGTCACCGCCGAATGATGGCGCCGCTTCAAGAGGCTCTATCGCAAACCGGAGTTGCAGATGTAAGAGTAGCCGCAGCGCTTTTATCAAGTGTTACAGATGCGGCATCAATTCGAATAGATGCCGGTAATGATGCAGAGCTCGAAATCCAGAGCGCTGTTGCTTTCGCGCTAGCTGGACTTCGAGCTCTGCCGAAAAACTAATTACTCATCTAGTTATTTGGTTATTTATTTGAGAAGGTAAACGGAATCGTTTGATCTTGAGACTTATCACCAGCGGCATTGTGATCGTTGGTAATGAAGAAGACGCAAGTCGTGTGGACGCAATCTCCGTTAGTGAAGTAGGGGACTGGCTTGAAGGTAACTTTGCCCTTCGCTGAGGTAGCTCCTTGCGCAAGATCAGCCTTTACTGTTGACACCCAGGCCTGAACTTTCTGGTCTGAATCACAGACTGTTGGAGTAGCGCCTTTAGTTGCAGGGGCCATGCACTCCTCAGCATAGAGGCCATTCTTCGCTGGCATCTTGGCAAATTTAAATGTGACCACGGCACCCTTCTGTGGCAAATTCTTACTTGGGGTTACAGTCACGATCGCCTTAGCGTTGGCAAGCGGTGCTGCCATCACAACGAGAGCGACCGCGGCGGCTGCTATGAGCTTCTTTCTCATTTTTTTCTCTTTTCTTATTTGTAAGGGCTTACTTGGCAAATGAAATCGGAATCTTTATATCGTGGGTGCGATCTTGAGTTCGAGTGTGATCTGCTCGCACATAGATGGCACATTGCACTTTGCGGCAATCGACTTTTCCAATGAGTGGCTGGACTTTGAGTCCAACTTTGAAAGTACCCCCAGCTTTAAATGGAATAGCTAAGTTCTTGCCGTAGCTAGGTGGGTTAGAGGAGATCCAGAAAGAGGCGGCGCTTGCCCCTGTCATGTTCACTCCGCCCCCGCATACCTCAGGAAGAGTCCCGGTGGGAACTATTTGGCACATCTCAACGTAGATTCCAACTGTGGTATCAAAGTTCTTGCCACTCACACTGATGATCTGACCTGACTTGATTCCAGATGTTGGAACCGCCGTCAGAACCTCTCCGTGTTGACCTGTTGCTGCAAAAGCTGGAGTTCCACCAAGCATGAGTAGGAGACCTAGTAAGGCACCGACCTTGAGTTTCATGGCGATAATGTAGAAGAAGTGGACGATTTTCGCTCCGACAGGTGAACCACCCATGTCGGAAAAGGAGATGTAACAATACGCGGATGAAGTCACGAGCGGTTGCGTTAGGCGTGGCATGCCTGCTTTTGACCACATTTTCACCTACAGCTTACGCAGCGGTGTCAGATATAAGTGCAACGCAAATCTCATTGCCAATTGTTCATAGCGGTGAAGTTCCTCGATACAAGCGAGTGGTTGCCTTGGCAAATGGATCGGCGGAGATTGTCGCTGCGTTAGGTTACAAATCTATTTTAGTAGGACGCGATGTTGCCTCCACAATGCCAGAGTTAAAGGCAATACCAATCGATGAGTCGGCGATGCAGGTGTCTGCAGAGGCAGTCCTAGGGCAGCACCCCGATCTAGTACTCATTGATTCAAACACCTCACCTTCTACGGCGCTAGCAACTCTAAAAGCGGCAAAGGTGAAATTAGTAATGATCCCAAGTGCTTTCACATTGGCAGATATAACTGCAAAGGAGAGCACGATCGCTCAGGTACTGGGGACACCTAAAGCGGGAAGAGCGCTTGAGGCTCAAGTGACATCGCTCAAAGCGCCAAAGACTGGTATCAAGGTGGCCTTTCTTTATGTTCGAGGTACAGCTTCAATTTATCTCATCGGTGGTCCTGGTTCTGGAGCAGACTCAATTCTTCAGGCCGAAGGATTTACCGATGTCGGGGCGGCTAACTTGAAGAATCCTTTTAATGCGCTCACTGCAGAAGAGCTGATCAAATTACAGCCGGATGTATTACTGCTCATGACTAAGGGGCTGGCTTCCGTGGGAGGAATATCTGGACTTGTTCAACTTCCTGGAATCGCCGAGACTCCAGCTGGACAACATCGAAGAGTGGTCACAGTAGATGACTCTCTCTTGCTCTCCTTTGGGCCGCGCACAATTCCAATGGCACAACAGTTGCGTCCACTCATAATTGCGGCGGCTAAATTGTGAAGAAGGTAGCGATCTATAGCAGTGGATTAATCCTTCTTCTATTTCTCTTCTGGCTCTCACTCGATATTGGAATCGTTCAGTTACATCAATCGGTTCTCTCACTCATAGGCAAACACAACATTGACGCAACAACCGTGTGGCAGGTGCGATTTCCCCGAGCGCTTGGAGCGGTAATTATTGGCGCGGGTCTTGGAGTAGCTGGTGCGGTTGCGCAGGGAATTTTCCGCAACCCACTCGCCGAACCGACGCTCATAGGGTTATCCAGTGGTGCAACTCTAGGAACGATTGCCCTGATTGCTTCAGGTGCATCTATCTATGGAACGAGAGCAAATATCGGTAGCGCCGTTCTAGCGGCTGCACTAACAGCGCTTCTCGTCCAATGGTTGGCGCCAAATAAAGGTTTCGGCTTTCTGCTTACTGGTATTGCGATCTCTGCAATATTAACTTCGATTGCTGGCCTCTTAATTTCGATGTCACCGAAGCCTGGGATTCAATCCATTACTTTCTGGGATTTTGGATCTTTAACGCTGTTAAATAATTCAACGGTAGGAATGATCGCCCCATATATCGAAGTTGGAATCATTATCTCTTTCTTGGTCTCACGCAGATTAGATATTTACTCGCTCGGTGAGAGTTCATCGCATTACATGGGCGTGAACCCAAAACGCTTACGGCTGTACGCAATTATCGGACTCGCCTTCCTCATTGGTGCTTCTGTAAGCGCCGTCGGTTCTATCGCCTTTATCGGTTTACTCGTCCCTCATATCGTCCGCCTTCTTGTTGGTCCAGCCCATCGAAAGATGCTCTCCCTGAGTGCGCTGGTCGGCGCAATCGTCCTGCTTATGGCAGATCTCTTAGCTCGCACTCTCTTCGAGCCGAATGAGATACCTCTTGGGCTTCTCACTTCGCTGCTCGGAGCACCAGCCTTGATTGTTCTGCTACGGCTACGACGCGCATCATGGATACAGCATGATTAACATTTCATCACTCTCTTTTTCGCGTGGAAGCCACCAGATCTTTCGTGATTTCAGTGCACACATAGATACTGGGGAAGCGGTACTTCTTACTGGGCCTAATGGAACCGGCAAGAGCACGCTTATAGGATTGATCGGGGGATTGCTACAACCTCAATCGGGAACAATTGAGATCGATGGTTTGAGCGTTGCCAACCTGAACGCCCCTGCACAAGCCAAGTTACGTTCCATTGCACCACAACGGAGATCATTTACCTTGGCATTCACTGTTGCCGAAATACTTCACGTGCTTCCCAAGAAGATGCGCGTGGCAGATCCATCGCGATTTGTTTCCAAACTCGGTCTACAAGAATTGCTCTCAAAGAAAGTTACTGAGCTCTCAATCGGTCAACAAGAGAGAGTGAGTCTGGCACTTGCACTTAGCCAGGAGGCAAACTATTACTTGCTCGATGAACCATTTAGCGCTCAAGATATTCGCTCGACCGAAGTAATCCTAGAAATTATTCAAGAGTTGAAAACTAATAAGAAAGGCGTCTTGGTGATTTCTCACAATCAAGACGCCATCTCAAAGTACTTTGATCGAGTTATTAGCCTCGCTTAGCCTGACTTGGTTTTCCAGCTTTAAAAGGCTTACCGCCAGTCTTTGCAAACTTCTTAGGAGCGCCAGGCTTACCTGAACGAGCACGCGACTCTGCCTTTTCTAGAGCGATTCGCTTCTCAAGAGGCATCCGGGGAGCCTTCTTGGCTGGTCGACCAGGTGCCGAACTCTCTACGCGTCCACGGTTTCCGGCTGGAGTGGCGCTCTCTTCACGAGTGCGTGATTCGCGTGCCTTCTCCTCCCACTTCTTGGGTGCAGAGCGATAGGGACGATCTGAACGCTCGGCTCGGTCAACTTTTGGTCGACGATCAGATGAGAAAGAACGCTCTGGAGTTGCGCGGCGTTCTTCGCGAGCAGGTTGGAAACTGCGTTCTTCTCGAGACTCGACGCTCTCTGTCTTCGGTGCACTCTCAAAACGTCCACCGCCAGATTTACGTGGCTTGAAATTACCATCTCTATTTCCGCGATCATTTGAACGACTACGGCTTCCTGGTTTGCGATCATTGCGAGAAGGTTTCTCTGCTTCGACCTCGATTGGAATTCCGGATGGCTCTTGTGCGCCAGTAATCTCTTGCAACTTTGAATCGCCTGGGCGAACCTGGTTCTCGATGAGTTTTACCGCTGCACGATTGGTAATCCCAAAGACTGCCTTCTTCTGCTTGTGTGTGGCTAGTGTGACAACGGTTCCTGTTGCACCAGCGCGGGCAGTACGACCGGCACGGTGTAAATAATCTTTGTGATCTGCAGGGGCATCAACGTGAACTACAAGTGAGACATCATCCACGTGAATTCCACGCGCCGCTACATCCGTTGCAACGAGCGCAGATGCACGTCCATCTTTAAATGCCTTGAGTACGCGAGTGCGTTGACCTTGTGACTTTCCGCCATGGAGAACGCCAACTGGGACACCACTTCGCAACATCTTTTCAGCGAGCTTGTCAGCGCCATGTTTGGTGCGAACGAAGAAGATTGTGCGACCATCGCGAGCTGCAATTTGTGATGAGATCTCATCTTTGTGTTGTTGATCAAGCAATAGCAAGTGGTGAGTCATATCGGCGGCGCGAGACTTCTCATTCTCCAACGAGTGTGTGATCGGATCCTTGAGGAATCGCTTGACGAGTGAATCTACATCGCGATCAAGGGTCGCCGAGAAGAGGAGGTGCTGTCCACCCTCTTGTGTGAGCGAGAGAATCTCTTTAACAACAGGTAGGAAACCCATATCTGCCATCTGATCTGCCTCATCGAGGACGGTGATCATTACATCTGATAGATCGATGTGCTTCTTCTCGAGCAGGTCCATCAAACGACCGGGAGTTGCCACGATTACAGGAACTCCACGCTTGAGGGATTGGATCTGACCGATGTAGGAGAGGCCACCAGCGACAACCTGAGAGGAGAGGCCGATCTTGCGAGCCAGAGGGGAAACCACATCATTGATCTGCACTGCTAATTCGCGGGTAGGAGACAAAATTAAGCCAAGTGGCTTGTGAGGCTTGGCGGTACGGCCATTAAGGCGCGTCAACATTGCCAGTCCGAAGGCCAAGGTCTTACCGGAGCCTGTCTGTCCGCGGCCAAGGACATCGCGTCCCTTTATGGCATCGGGCAGCGTGGCGGTCTGAATAGGAAAGGGAGCGGTAATACCCTGAGCTTCGAGAGCCTCGCAGAGCGCAGGGGTAACACCTAAATTACGGAACGTGGACATAGTTATACCAATCGAGACATAGATGCGTGTCTCGTGGTGCTTATCAGAGGACTGACGTAAGACTCGCAAACGAACTTGTGTAAATCACAACAGAGGTTCTATGAGTTGTGTTGCGGATGCAACACCCAATTGTAACCTACTTAATCAGCGCTCTTCGCCACATGGCATATCGCATAGCCAATTCATCATTTACCGCAGAAAGCGTTGAACCAACCGCCCTTTCAAGGAGTAAATCGGCAAATTCTGGGTTACGCGCGAGTACGGGACCGTGTAAATAGGTACCGAAGACATTTTTATCGATAGCTCCATCAACACCTGCAACGCCATTTCCATTGCCTTGTAAAACTTTTCCAAAGGGCAATGCATCTGCCCCAAGAGTCGTCACGCTGCTGTGATTTTCAAATCCGGTGAGAGGTTGATCAAAAAGTTTTGAGGCGACCGCGATATCTCCGACTAAGCGACGATCTCCTGGAGTGGTTTCTACATCCAACAATCCAAGTCCCGCTATCTCCTCATCTCGGGTTACATAACGACTCCCTAGAATTTGGAAACCTGCACAGATTGCGAGCACGACCGCTCCCTTATTCGCAGCCCGAGATAGAACTGAGCCTTTGCGCAATGCGGTGAGAGAGAGAATTTGCGCAGCATCCTCCGCTCCACCTAAAAGATAAATATCTCCACTCTTTGGCACTGGATCTAAATATGAAATCTCGGTGACGCGCGCCGGTATCTTCCGCAGAGCTGCACGGTACTTAAGGACATCGGCATTACCCCGATCTCCATACGTACCTAAAAGTTCGTTATGAATTCGTATGATTTCAAGCATCACATCACCAACTCAAAGAATGCGGTGTAAGCAGAAAGTACAGTAACGACGCCACCTTGTACCTTTGTAATCGCTTCATCAAAAGTATCTACGACAGTAGCTTCGATGCCCTCAACATGAATGCGATAGGCCATATCAAGCGCTCTCTCCCCGCAGACAATCACGGTGTGGCCCTTAAGCGTTTTGAAGGAGACATCCCATAACCACGAGGTATCAATTCCATCCACCTGGCGAGCATTGAGGACGAGAATTACTTCGGGTTGGAGTTCACCTTGCAAAGCTTCGGTCCATGAAGCGGGGTTCTTAGTCAATCTAAATTGTGCCGTCGTGTCGCCAATTTTTTTAGTTGCTATGCGTTCAAGCTGGCTTTCGCTAAATTCGACCGGTTGGGCACCGGCAATTTCACCAACGACATTGGCCAGAAGAGCATTTCTGTATGCCGCAGAACCTTTCTTAAATTTAAGGTCGTATTCCTTGTTGGTAAGTCCACATGTGCATGAGTAAATTCCGCGCCACCAGGTTAAATACGAGCCACAACGCGGACACACTGCACCATCGGGATGAGTTCGACCTCCAAAGGTAACGCGGACAACGTTCGCAGCATTTACCACCGCATAATTAATGTACGGATCATCAATATCCGCCACAAAGACTGTCTCATTAGCCTCGGTACACTCAACATGCCATCTATCGGCAACCCTTTTAACTTCGTGCATCCGATGTAATTGATCGCGCGTGAGGTTGAGCAATAACACGATAGTTGGATCTGTTTGAGCAATAATTCCAGGAAGATGGAGCTCATCGATCTCCAGAACAGCATATGGCGCTGGTGACATCAGGGCGTTCGCAGCTCCCCAGGCGAGATTAGATCCAGAGCCGCTGGTCGTTACGGGACCAAGTTGAGAGATGAGTGAAACAACCGCTCGAGTTGTAGAGGTCTTGCCATTTGTTCCAGAGACCAGAATTACCTCTTTATTTTGCGCCAAGAGCGAGATCGCCTCAGGTTCAATTGCCAGCAAAATGCGACCGGGCAGCGTTTCACCCTTATTACCAACGAGGCGGGATGTGGCACTGGCTAGCTTGGCGACCAATATTGCAAAGCGAAGTCTTGGGCTCACCACGCTCTAACAATACGCCTATTTACGCAGTGATTCACCGGCAGTTCGGGGAAGGGCAATGACATATCGGAGTGAGACCAAGAGGGCGCAAACAGCAAATCCAAAGGCGAAGGAAAATTGATGTGTAGAACCGGCTAGCGCGCGACCAATATTTATGGCGATCACCGCGGTAGCAACAGCAATGGCTGTGGAAAGTTGCTGCACCATATTTGCCAAAGTATTGGCGTGAGACATTATCTCTAGATCAGTATCGGCAAATGTAATCGTGTTGTACAAGGTCATGCCAATGGAGCGCACACCTCCTGTAACGGTCAAAAGAATGGCGATCCAGAGAAATGGAATTGATGAGCGCAATAGACCGAGTGAAATAGTTAAGGGAATACTAAATAGAGTAGAAATAAGGATGAGGGGTTTAAAGGAAAACTTCTTCATGAGTGGCGTGGTAAAAACTTTGAATCCTAAATTGCCTAACATATAGAAGAAGAGAGTTTCTCCCGCCTTCTCTGCGCTCCAGCCGAATTTATCTTGGAAAAGTAGCGGCAAGACGAATGGAGCTGTGTTTTGCGCAATTCTAAATAACAATCCACTGGTGCTATTTAAGTGGAAGGTCTGAATCTTCAATACAGATACATCAATCAAAGGGTTAGCTACTTTGCGCAAGTGCAGAATCGTTGGAATACCAACTCCTACGCCGGTTAAGGTAAGGGCCAGAGTAGAGAGGAGATTAATATGCGGTGCCCCAAGATTCGCCGCGGCAAAGACCAGCGTTCCCAAGCTGACGGCGCAGCCATAAAATCCTGGCCAATCAAGGCTTTCTACCTTTCCACCTGGGATAGCCGGAACGATCTTCGCACCAACCAATAAGGCGACTAGACCGATAGGAATATTAACCAGAAAAATCCAATGCCACGATGCATGGCTGATGAGAAATCCCCCAAGGACAGGGGCGACTGCAGGTGCCGCAAGAGCTGGCCATACGGAGTACGAAATGACACGAATTACCTCGTTCTTATCAACTGACCGCATCAGGATAAGTCTTCCCACGGGGACCATTGAGGCTGCGCCTATTCCCTGCAATATCCGCATAGTTGTTAGCTCAATTAAGTTGGTACTCAAAGAGCATAAGAGTGAGGCCGCACTAAATAGAGAGATGCTGCTAAAGAGCACAATTCTTACCCCATATTTATCGGCCAACCAGGCAGATATGGGGATCAAAATAACTATCGCAACCATATACGCGGTCGCGCAGATACCTACCTGTGCAGAGAGAACATGAAATGAACGTGCAATTGTGGGAGCAGCGGTCGGGAGAATAGAAAAATCAAGAAACTCCATAAACATTAGCCCAGCAACTAAAAATGCAACTGGACCTATCTCTAATCGTTCTTTCGGGTTTCTCAATTTCGCCCTAACTAAGCACGCCTAACTACTTGATGGCAAAGACTTTAGAGTAAATCACCCTTGATTGGAATTCGATAACAACGAGATCATTTCCAGCAGCGACGGGGTTCTTTCCGACCTTTCCAATACGTCCATTGATGTGGACGATAACAACCCCATTCTTGGCGCTGACCACGATTGAGCGACCAACGGCCTTTGCGCTCACGATCGGAACAACTGGCTCTTTAGTTGGGGTGGGTTTTGGTTTGACGGTAGGTGTTGGAACCGGTTTTACTGTCGGAGTTGGGGTCGGCTTAACAGTGGGTGTGGGAACTGGCTTTACCGTGGGAGTTGGGGTTGGGGTTGGGGTTGGCTTTGGAGCAGGAGTAATCGTCACTGTGCTCTGAACAGTATTTGATTGACCATATTTCCCTGCGGGTTTTTGAACGGCAGAGATCGTGGTTGTTCCTACGGCGACCGGAACCAGTTGGCTATTTACTATTTTTGCGATTGCACTATCACCTACGGAATAACTCCATACGCCAGTTGAGTTTGAAGTTGGATTAACAATAGTTACAGGTGTTCCAAGACTCACATTAATCGGAGAGAGGGAACCAATAGTTGGGACTAAGCCAGCAACCGAGAATGTGAATGTGGTCGAGTTTGTTAACCAGGTACCAGAAGCCGCTTGAGTTAGCGTTAGCGTTGCGCTACCGGCATTCACAACAGTAATTGAAAGTCCTGTTACGGAAGCAATCGAGGGATCACTTGAAGTAAGGCTCCACGCGCCAGGAGATCCGGTTGTTGGTGGAGTTATTTGAATTGCAGGATCTCCGACAACCTGATTGAGATTTGGAAGTGTAGGAATCGGTGCTATCTGATTGACGGTAAGAGGCGCGGTTACGACTGCAGAATAACCAAAGGTGCTTGTTGGGTTCTGTTTAGCGGAGATAGTTGTCGACCCCGCCTTTAGTATGGTCAAGGTATTACCCGAAACTGTTGCGATCGCGGGATCGGCAACCGTGTATACCCAGGTGCCAGTGGAATTTGAAGTCGGGGCAACGAGAGAGAGATTGTTACTAGGGGTGCTTCCAAGGGTGTAGTTAATCGGCGCTAGTGTTCCCACAGTTGGAGGTGTTGCGGTAATCGTTAAGTTCATCATCAAAGTCGCCGATTGAAATCCAGCTGCAGGCGCCTGATGAGCCGTAATCACGGTCGTTCCAACACTATTGGGAGTTACAACGCTTCCGGCAACACTTGCCACGCCGGGGAGTGATGAGGTGAAGGTCCATGCTCCTGGAGAGTTTGAGGTTGGAACCTTTAGATTAAATGAGGTGACACTGTCTTTAGATATCGAGACATCTGAGAATGCGCCGACGGTTGGCTTAATAGCAGTTATCTGCAGGGTATTTGTCGTGGTTGCACTCGAGTAGGTGCTGGTAGCCGCTTGGGTGGCATTAATTGTCACGGTTCCCGCATCGAGCAATGTAACTATGTTGCCTGCAATCGTTGCCAAGGTGTAACCATTAGAAACGTTATTTGAGAGCGTATAGATCCATGTTCCTGTTGAAGACGAAGAAGGGGGTGTGACCTTGAAGGTACCTGCTGTCAGTGGAGTCGTCAGGGGAGCCCAGCTTCCCAACACTGGAGTGCCGGGATTGATTCTGATAACCGTACTTCGACTAACTGAGTTATAGCCGCCAGCTGCTGCCTGAGTAAAGGTCAACTGACCCGCTCCTACTGCCTTCAGGGTCAAGGTGAGCCCATTTATGGTGGCCAGAGCGGGATTATCGAGCGAGATGGACCAGGTGCCGGGTGAGTTTGAAGTAGGTGGGGTTACCGTAACCGTCTGTTGATCAATCGAGACTGAAATTATCGAGAGAGGTCCTAGTTGCGTGGTCGCCGCATAACCCGATGGGGCGGAGCTAAGAGTGGCAATAGACATGACAATGGCGGCGCTAAAAAGTAACTTTCTCACGCCGCCATTATCTTGCCTTGAACTCTCAAAGTGTGGGAAGTAGCCCCTGTTGGAACCTTAGAGATTTATCTCTCGAAGAGAAGTGGGCCTTTTAGTCGAGTTGTGCGCGACGCTCTTCTTTAGTCACCTTGTGGAAGTAACTAGAACCTTGGCGCCAGAAGATCGCCATTGGAACTACTCCAATGACCACAGTTCCTACACCTACCCACAGGGCGAGGTGGCTCAAGGTCGGAATAACTTTGACCAAAACCGCAATCAAGAAGAGACCTGAGAGCGCAGGCCATAGCCCAACGAGAAGGAAGGTCTTTATATCTCTCAAGAGATAGTGGCGATAAAGCACCAGTACTGAGATTGCTGCAAGTGCATAGTAAAAGCAGATTTGAATTCCGATAGCCGCTACGCCCGCCTGCGCGATGTCATTAACCTTTTTAATAAATTGCGATCCGACAAAGAAGACCAGCACGAAGAAGGTCGTAAACAAGGTGGCATTCCATGGAGTGCGGAACTTCTTATGCACTTGGCCGAATGCACCTGGCATCGTGAAGTCGCGACCCATAGAGAAGAGAGTTCTCGTTACCTGAATCATCTGAGTCTCAATAGTTGCAACGGTCGAGAGCAAGACGGAGACAATAATAAATTTGCCGAACCATCCTGGGATCAATACCGCAGCGAAATCGCTCAAGATGCTGCTGCTATTGTGAAGAGTCACATCGCTCAACACCATGTTGAGCGCAACAATTGTGAGAAGGAAAGTAGCAAAGACAAAGAAGATGCCAAAGATTCCGCCACGTCCGGCATCATCCTTTCCATTCTTGGTCTCCTCATTCAGATTCGCTGTGACATCCCAACCCCAATAGAAGAAGGCGCCAGAGACAGCACCGATGAGGATTGCGCTCAAACCATGTGCAACTACATAGTGTGAAGCAAAGGGAGTAGAGCTTGCTGCGGCCGCTGAATCGTTTGAGTAAGCCTTAATCTGCGTGAAGGAGAACCAACCCCAACTAAAGTGATGAGTGTGTGGGTGGTGGAATATTGCAATAACATCAAAGAGCCAGAGTAATCCGAGCTCAACAACGGTCATGACGACCTGAGCTTTAGCGGTAAATTCAATGCCATAGGCGATGATCGCAACCATAAAAATAAAGATGAGCGCACCAACGAGAGTGGTCCAGTGGGTGTTGCTGATCGTCGCTTGATTATTTGTAAACAACGAGAGCAAGCCGGTTGAAGCTGGGAGCGTTGAGACAAGTCCAAAAATGATCGAGGCAGTAACCAGAGACCAACCTGCTAAATATCCAAGGATGGGGTGAAGTGCATTTCGAACCCACACATACGTCGCTCCGGCATTTTGTTTCACCTTGCCCATGTAGTGGAAGGCAAGTACTACGCCAAACATTGCGATGCCAGAGTAGAGAAGCTCGCCTGGACCAAAGAGGCCAACAGCAATTGCCAAAGTTACGGTCGTCGCGGCAATTGAGTAGGCGGGCGCAGAGCCCGCGATACCCATGATGGAGGACTCGAAGAGACCCAATACGTTGGAAGCTAGGCTATTTCCTTCATTCTCAATCTCTTCGTGAGTCGGGCTTGCCATTCAGGAACCTCCGGATTTGCGAGGGCATCCAATGATGCGCTGGGTGAGATATCCGCAGACCCTACATCCTCACCTGGTCCTTTTGCGAGCGTTTGGCAGGCAAAAAAACCGGGCGAGATTGGATTATTTCCTTATATTTATATCTGTTCTGAGGTGGCCGAAGAGAATTGGCTGGCGTAGAGATCAAAGTAGAAGCCCTTAGCCGCCATCAGCTCTTCATGGTTGCCCTGCTCAATCAATGTGCCCTTATCCATCACCAGGATCGTGTCGGCATCACGGATGGTGGAAAGTCGGTGTGCGATCACAAAGCTCGTTCTACCCATTCTCAACTTGGCCATCGCATGTTGAACCAGAACCTCAGTTCTCGTATCAACCGAAGAGGTCGCCTCATCCAGAATCAAAATCGCCGGATCAGCCATAAATGCCCGCGCGATCGTCAGAAGCTGACGTTCTCCGTTAGAGACTGTTGAGTTGTCATCCGTAAGGAGAGAGCCATAACCACCAGGTAGGCCTCGGATAAAGTGGTCGATATTGGCAGCCTTTGCCGCCTGAGTTACCGCCTCAAGTGAGGGGTTGCTCGATCCAAAGGCAATATTCTCCTGAATGGTTCCAGAGAAGAGCCAGGTATCCTGCAAGACCATTCCAAATTGGCGCCTCAGATCATCTCGAGTGATATCGCGAGTATTCACGCCGTCAAGGGTGATCTCACCACCATTGATCTCATAAAAGCGCATGATCAAATTAACCAGCGTGGTCTTACCTGCTCCCGTTGGACCAACAATCGCCACGGTTTGACCAGGCTTTACCTCGAGGTTGAAGTTCTCGATGAGTGGTTGATCTTCCTTGTATCTAAATGAGACATCTTTAAAGGAGATCGCTCCTGTTGCACGAGCAATGGGAACACTTGGAGTGCGATCTGGTTCTTCTTCCGGAGCATCCAATAGTTCAAAGAGACGCTCTGCCGAAGCAACGCCTGATTGAACGGTATTCATCAAGCCTGCGATTTGCGCCAAGGGCATTCCAAATTGGCGCGAGTATTGAATAAATGCCTGCACATCTCCCAGAGACATCGACCCTGTCGCCACTCGATATCCACCTAATACCGAAATTCCTACATAAATGAGGTTCGAAATAAAAGTTGTGGAAGGCATGATGATGCCAGACATAAATTGAGCATTGAAGGAAGATTTATTGAGGTTCTCGTTGAGAGCCCCAAAGTCTGCGATCGCTTGCTTGCGTCGCCCAAAGACTTTAACGAGCGCAGCTCCTGTATGCATTTCCTCAACATGCCCATTTAACTTTCCGGTCCAATCCCATTGCGCAATGAATTGCTTCTGAGATGCCTTAGCGATTCGAACCGAGGCGAACATAGAGAGTGGAATAGCGATCAATGAGATAAGCGCAAGCAATGGACTAATCCAGATCATCATGATCAAAACAGAGATCACTGTGAGCGCTGAGTTAAGAATCTGCGACAAACCTTGTTGCATCGAAGTTGAGATGTTGTCAACGTCATTTGTGACACGCGAAAGTAAATCCCCGCGAGAAGTTCCATCAAAGTAACTCAATGGAAGACGACCGATCTTCTCTTCCGCCAAGCGACGCAATCTAAAAACGGTCTTCTGGGTTACACCTGCCATTAAATACTGCTGCAACCAGAGGAAGACTGAGGAGATGATATACAAGCCGATCGCCAAGAAGATCCAGTGGGCTACAGCAGTGAAATCAATGCCCTTGCCTGGAACAACTCCACTCTTGTTGATCACATCGGCATAGGTATTTTGTCCGCTGGCTCGAAGCCGTGCGACAACCTGTGCCTTGGTAAGACCAGCTGGGAGCTTGCGGCCTAAAAATCCATAGAAGATGTTGTTGGTTGCATGTCCCAATATTTTCGGACCGAACGAACCAAGAGTCACAGCTGTCGAAATAAGTACGAAAACTGCGTAGAGCGTCTTGCGCTCCTCGCCCACTTCGCGAAGAAGGCGACGCAAAGATCCTTTGAAGTTTTTCGATTTTTGAACGGGCCCACCCATCATTCCTGCCATGGGTCCGCCACGACCTACCCCACCAGCCATTGGAGGGCGGCCGCCTTGAGGTGCGCGCTGACTCATGATGCCGCCTCCTCTGGGCTCAACTGGGATAGGACAATTTCTTGGTAGGTCTCACTGCTCTTCATAAGTTCTACATGAGTTCCAATTCCAGCTATCCGACCCTCATTAAGAACAACAATTTGATCGGCTTGCAAGATAGTTGATACGCGCTGAGCAACGACGATCATGGTGGTGTGCCCCATAACATTGTGGAGCGCACTTCTAAGTTTTGAATCCGTGGTGTAATCAAGCGCGCTAAAAGAATCATCAAAGATAAGAAGTTGCGGCTGCTTTACTAATGCGCGAGCAATTGACAATCGCTGCCTCTGACCACCAGAGAAGTTTGTTCCACCTTGCGCGACACGTGCCTCAAGTTTTTCTGGTAGTTCTTCAATGAAATCGCGGGCTTGCGCTATCTCTAGCGCACTCCACAATTCTTCATCTGTCGCATCTGCTTTTCCGTAACGCAAATTCTGAGCGACCGTGCCACCAAATAGAAATGAGCGTTGAGGAACTAATCCGATCTCCGACCAGACGGATTCAAGAGGTTGATCCCTGACATCAACTCCATCAAGAGTGACCGATCCACTTGTTACATCGATGAAGCGAGGGATCAGGTTGAGAAGGGTAGATTTTCCAGAACCGGTAGACCCGATAATCGCGGTGAATTTTCCTGGTTCAGCTGTAAAGGAGATGTCAGAAAGAATTGGATGCTCAGCACCTGGATAGCGGAATTCAACCTCATTAAATTGAAGCACGCCGCGACGTTCTTTAGGTTCAATCGGAGTAAGAGTTTCAATCACAGATGACTTGGTATCTAAAACCTCTTGAATTCTTTCAGCACACGCGGCCGCTCTTGGGATCTGAAGTGACATAAAGATTGCCATCATGACGCTGCTAAGAATCAACATAATGTAACTCAAGAACGCGGTCATATTTCCGATCTGCAAATTGCCGGATTGAATTAACTTTCCGCCAAACCAGATAACCGCCACCGAGGAGAGGTTGAGAATCATTGAGAGCGATGGGAACATCACTGCGAACGTGCGGGTTACGCGCAGTTGAGTGCGCATCAGATCTAGTGAAGCATCAGCAAATCGACTCTCTTCTTGGCGAGTCTTGACGAAGGCTCTGATAACTCTCACACCGGCGATCTGTTCCCGAAGCACCAGATTAATTCGATCAATCTTGACCTGCATTACACGAAATGCGGGCACGATCCGTCTCAACAAGAGAACGATGAGAAGTGACATGATGGGAAGCACGACAAGCAACAAACCGGAGAGTTTGAGGTTTGAGCGCAGCGCCATGATGATCGCGCCAACACCGGTAATGGGAGCACCAATCATCATCGTGAATCCCATAAAAAGAACTAGTTGAACCTGCTGCACATCGTTGGTGTTACGAGTAATTAATGAGGGGGCGCCAAATTTATTGAGTTCTCTAGCTGAGAAGCCCTCAACAGCAGAGAAGACCGCCCCGCGAAGATCGCGTCCAAAGGCCATTGCAACGCGAGCTGCAAGATAGGCAAGCCAAACTGATGCGCCCATAACGAGAGCGCTGGAAGCCAACATAATTTCGCCGATATGCCAGATGTAGCCCACATTGCCTTTGGCTACCCCGTTATTGATGAGGTCGGCGTTGAGGTTGGGTAGATAGAGGCTGGCAATGGCTTGGATCAACAACATCAACAGGATGAGATAGACCTGCTTCTTATAAGGGCGCAGGTATTTCTTCAGAATCTGAGTAAGCAAATAGGACTCCTATTATTTGGAATTCCCAAAGCCTACTCCCGCAGAGAGGAAGGCTCCTCCTGATTAAATCTCCACCCCAATGTATTTAGTCTCGAGAAATTCATGAATTCCAGCGAAGCCGCCTTCTCGTCCCAATCCAGATTGCTTAACTCCACCGAAAGGCGCTGCTGGATCAGAGATCACTCCACGGTTGATGGCGACCATGCCAGCCTCAATGGCTTCCGATACACGAATCGCTCTCTTGAGATCTCCCGAGTAGACGTAGGCAATGAGTCCGTATTCGGTGGCATTGGCGAGCGCAATAGCCTCCTCATCGCTTCCAAAGGTAACGATTGGGGCAACTGGTCCAAATACTTCCTGAGCCAGAATTGGATTATCTGCAGCGACAGAGAGAACCGTGGCTGGGTAGAAAGCTCCCTCGCCTTCGGGGATCACGCCACCAAGGTGAAGGCTTGCTCCAGCTGTGACCGCTTGATCAACTAATTGCGCAATCTTGTCGCGCTCTTTACGTGAGACGCTCGCACCTAACTGTGCACCTTCGGCAAGGCCATCTGACATTTTGAGAGAGGCCATCGCTGATTTAAATTTCTCGATAAATTCTGCCGCAACGTTCTCTGCCACAATAAATCGATTCGCCGCAGTGCAGGCAGCTCCACCGTTACGCATCTTGGCAATCATCGCCCCTTTAACAGCCTCATCTATATCGGCATCATCAAAAATAACAAAGGGAGCGTTACCGCCGAGCTCGAGCGAGGTACGAAGTACCAAATCGGCAGATTCTTTGAGAAGAATTCTCCCGACCTCAGTAGAACCGGTAAATGAAACATTGCGAACGCGAGGATCATGCATCATGCGCGAAACCATCGCTCCTGTTTTTTCTGGCATTACAAAATTCACAACACCAGCAGGAACTCCGGCCCGCTGCAAGATATCAATAATCCACAGCGCAGTCAGCGGTGTCTCTGATGCCGCCTTCAAAATTACGGTACATCCGGCGGCCAAGGCTGGACCAATTTTTCGAGTTGCCATCGCCGCTGGAAAATTCCAAGGAGTGATGAGCAGCGATACTCCTATGGGTTGATGGGTGACCAGAATTCTCTTATCTCCGCTCGGGGCGGCGCGAAAATCACCCGGGGTTCTAACAGCTTCTTCGGCAAACCAACGAAAGAACTCAGCAGCGTAGATGACCTCACCCTTTGCATCAGTGAAGGTCTTTCCATTCTCCATAGAGATAACTCGGGCGATTCCATCGGCTTCAGCGATCATGAGTTCAAAGGCTTTACGTAGAATCTCAGAACGCACTCGAGATGCGGTCTTAGACCAGGATGGAAAGGCATCATGAGCCGCTTTTACAGCAGCGTCGCACTGCGCTTCGTCGGCTGTGGAGATATCGGCAATAAGTGAGTTGGTACTTGGGTTTAATACCGGCAATGAGCCCGCACCCTTGACCCATTGTCCATTAATGAATAGATCTGTCTTCAGGCTAGTGCTCACAAGAACTCCTTCGTTCTTCGAAAAACTTCACAATCTAGAATTCTAGAAAAACTAGAAAATCTGGAGCCTCGGGCCGGGATTGAACCGGCGACCTGCCCATTACGAGTGGGCTGCTCTACCACTGAGCCACCGAGGCGGAGTTGTAAGAGTACCCTGTGGTTTATGGAACTTTCTGCAATTTTATGCAACCACGTAGAGACCCCCAACGGCCTCTTATTCATCTCCGGCGGCGGAATTGATCGGGTCTCGGTACCTGCAGAAGCTCCAGCACCCTGGCCTATAAACGTTGCAATTGCCGCTCAAGTGAAGGTTCCTTGGGATCTCACAAATAAAGATCACCATCTCATCATTCGGTTACAGGATATTGATGGGCAGGATGTTCTACTGCCTACGGGTCCAGATACCTTCGGGCCTTTCAGAGCCGAGATGAATTTCCAAGTAGGTCGACCTGATGCTCTTCAACCTGGTGAATGGCAAGTTATTAACTTGGGCTTCAACATGCCTCTGCTGCCAATTCCAAAATTGGGCGACTATCTATTCTCGTGCGAGATAGATGGTGAAGAGTTAGATCGAGCCAGATTTAAAGTAACTCGAGCTAATTAATCGACGCGAACTTCTCCAGTAGGAGTTTGAAGGTAGACCGCAACGATTCCAGTATCGCCATCGTTTGTAGCTGGATCAACCCAAATAACTTCTACATCTCCGATTGCATCAGAAACTTCCTCGCCGGCGTATTCCTTGATCTTCTCTTTATCCCCAGCGAATTCAACTTTAGTAATTGAGGCGGTAGCCACTCCATCCTTGGATGGATGATCCGTGGTCAACCACTCAATGAAAAAGGGCAGCTGCTTATCTTGCAAAACATCTGAAACGCCAATCTGCTTCCAACGAAGATCGGTTCCATCTGGCTTGCGACGATGACCCTCTGCAGCGGAGCGACCAATGCGAGTTTCGATCGGTGCAATGTCATCTGTCGATAGGACCCAGGTCAACCAACCGCCACCTTCATTTGCGCGCTTTGAGACTGCTCTACCGAATGCATTGCTATCTGTAGCTGGATGATCCAAGGGGCAGACAACCTCGAGGTAATGACCATTGTGAAGTGGCGCTGTGAAATTGCGAGTTCCAAATCGTGGATGGATTCCACCATCTACAAATGTTGTTCCTAGGGTGGAACCTAAACGCTGAACTGTGTCAGAGAGCTGTTCGTGGCTAGTTACATAAGAAACATGGTCGAGGCGCATAGGGAAATAATGCCTTATCTGGAGGGGTACTTTTTACCATCCCCACTTTTTAAGATCCCCAGTTATGCCGTCACCGCCCCGGCGAGTGCAGCGTCGGTATCGCAGGTAATGTCGTTGGCAGGCGGTTTCCCGGTGAGGAGATAGCTGTTCATGGCATTGTCCACGCAGCTACTTCCTCGGTTTGCGCCAGTATGACCATCTCCATTGAGCGTTATAAGGGTGCTGTTCAATAAGTCTTTGTGAAGCCCCTGCGCCCACTTGTATGGAGTCGCTGGATCACGGGTCGTTCCGATAATGAGTAAGGGGTTGGTGGCCAGGTGAGTTAGGTTTGGTTCAATCACTGGTCTTGCCTGCCAATACATGCAAGGAAGTCCTGAATAAGCCAGGTATGGTCCGAAGATAGGTGCCGCGGCGCTGAAATTCTTGGCATCTGCATCAACTTGAGCCAAGGTGCGAGGATCACTGAAATCGAGACAAGAGATTATCTCGGCGATATCAGTCTGGTTTGAATCATAATGTCCGGATAGATCGCGGTTGTTATACGAGTCGACCAGATCGAAGAGGCCATTAGGGTTTTTGTGGTTCAGTGCTTGCGAGAGAGCATATTTGAGATCCTGCCAACCGCTTGCAGGATCATAGAGTGAGGCTGCAATCGCTGTTACTGCCAATGATTCTGATAACGGTCTAAGTTGGATTGAGAGCAGCGGTTTAGTTCTGCTCAGCTGTAAAAAGTTTTGTATCTCTTTGATTGAATATTGGGGATTAGCGGCCACAAAAGATTTAAGGGCGGTATCAAATCCAACGGCTTGTGCCAGGTTCTGATCTCTCACGGACACATTCGGATCGACGGCGCCATCTAAGACAATGCGGCCAGTTGTTTTGGGATACAAAGCCGCATACAAAGTTCCAAGAAATGTTCCATAAGACTTGCCGATGTAATTTAATTTCGGCTCTTTGAGAAGAATTCGCAGCAATTCCATATCGCGAGCGCTATCGAGAGTGGAATAGTGGCCAAGTTTCGATCCCGCTGCCTTTGCGCAAGAAGTGGCCATCAATTTTGCAGCTGCAATGGCCGAGCTTTTATCCGCTGCGTTCTGCACCGAACCATCTCCACCCAGGAAGAAATCCTCCTGTTTATCGGTAAGACAGCGAATCGGATCAGAAAGGTTTACCCCGCGTGGATCAAAGCCGATCAAATCATAAACATTTTCAATACTCTTTGAGACGATGTAGTCGGCGCTCATTACATATTGAATTGCGGAGCCACCAGGACCTCCTGGATTCATGATGAGTGAACCGATGCGCTTGGCCGGGTCATTGGCCACGTGTTTGATTACTTGAATGGTGATCGTCTCGTTATCGATATGACTGTAGTCCACCGGAACTTTAAATTGAGCGCATTGAAAACCGCTATCACAAGGCTTCCAATTGAGGGT
>CAIMBV010000083.1 GCA_903839355.1 uncultured Actinomycetes bacterium | reverse complement strand
TGGCATGACGAATATGCGGCGCTTCGTGAAATCGCCTTAAGTACCGGGCTGACCGAAGACCTTAAGTGGATGCATCCTTGCTACACGCTCAACGAGAAGAATGTCTTTCTGCTCCATGCCTTCAAGGAGTACATCGCGGTTTTCTTCCACAAAGGCGTCATCATGAAAGATCCCAAGGGGATCTTGATTCAGCAGACCGAAAATGTTCAGGCGGGTCGCCAGCTTCGCTTCAAGAATATGGAGGAAATTGTTAAGGCCAAGAAAGTTATTAAGGCCTATATAAATGAGGCGATTGCCGTTGAGGAGGCTGGTTTAGAGGTTCCGATGAAGAAACCGGTTCAAGTAGAACTTCCCAAAGATATTGCCGCGACCATGAAGAAGATTCCTGGGCTCACCGTTGCATTTAAGAAGCTGACCCCAAGTTGCCAGCGTGAGTACATGCTCTATTTTGATGGCGCGAAGAAGGAAGAGACTCGTGTATCAAGAGTTGAAAAATATGCAGAGAAGATCTTGTCGGGCCAACGGATGAACGGATAATTGCTGTGAGCGCTGCGCAAACACAACCGCACCTTCCTGCAGGGTGGGACACCTCTCGCATTCCAGATTTAACCGGTAAGCGTTACTTGATCACCGGAGGCAATAGTGGCCTTGGGTTGGAGTCAGCGAGAGCGCTCGTTGCAAAAGGCGGGCATGTAACCATCACGGCTCGTAGCGAAATCAAAGGTGTGGCTGCCATGCTTAATAGTGGCGCGCAAGAATTTCTTGAATTGGATTTAGCCGACCTTGCTTCGATCAGAAAGGCGGCAGCAACAATCACCCAACCTTTTAACGTCGTCTTCCTTAATGCCGGAATCATGGTGCCGCCATTTTCAAAGACTGTTGATGGCTTTGAATCTCAATTGGGAACAAATTTCTTGGGGCACTTTGCCTTTGGTGGGCTGATTGAAAAGTTTGTGAAAGATCGCTGGGTCGTAACAACAAGTTTCGTAGAGAAGATCGGAACCTTCGGCGATCAGACCAAAGAGAGTATTCGCAATCGTTGCCTGGGTATTGGCAAGTATTCACCGTGGGCTTCTTACGGTGATTCAAAGTTGGCTGACCTGATATTCGTCAACGAGCTAGAGCGTCGGCGTGTGGCTCGCGGTTTTGGCGCGATTCCATTGGCCGCTCATCCAGGATGGGCACATACCAATTTATTCAAAGCTCAAATCAAGATGCACCCGGTCTCTCGATTGAGTGAGGCAGTTGCGGGCAAGTTGGCACAGACCGCCGCTCAAGGGGCGCTTCCGCTCTTATGTGCAGCTACCTTTCCCGGAATCAATCACACCGCCTTTATTGGCCCAGATCGCTACTTCGGGCTCAAGGGCACTCCAAAATTTACCCATGGCAAGGCGCTGGCCTATGACCAGATCCTGGCTTCTAACCTCTGGCAGGTAGCGGAAGAGTTGACCGGTGTGGCATGGGAGAATTCGCCTCATGCATGAGGCCTATGACGTCCAAGGAATTCAAGAGAAGTGGTTGCCAGTCTGGGATCAGATAGAACCATTTAAATCTGGTCGCCCAGATGACCCACGTCCCAAGAAGTATGTCCTGGACATGTTCCCGTATCCATCAGGGGACCTGCATATGGGCCATGCCGAGGCTTATGCGCTCGGGGATGTCATCGCCCGCTACTGGATTCAAAAGGGCTTCAACGTTATGCACCCAATCGGGTGGGACTCATTTGGTCTGCCGGCCGAAAACGCCGCGATCAAGCGCGGTACCGACCCTCGTGCTTGGACCTACGAAAACATCGCAGTCCAGAAAGCGTCGATGCGTCGCTATGCCTGCTCCTTCGAT
>CAIMBV010000082.1 GCA_903839355.1 uncultured Actinomycetes bacterium | reverse complement strand
GTCCAGCACACGGAATTGCTAGCAGGTTGGTGCCGAGCAAAATATGAGCCACGAGAAAACCCATAATCGCCCCAAAAAGAATGTGGACGAACTTGGGTTTAGCAGAGAGCTTCATCATGCGCTCCACTGCGGCTCACTGGGTTTGAAGACTCGATACGGATCTCCGAGTCCCGCTTCATATCTTCCGTCTCGATAAAGAAAGAGCGGCTCAATCTCTGCGCGATCGTTTTCGATCCGTCCAGTGACGTGTGCAATCTCTACAATTCGACGCTCACCCGTATCTCGCAAAATCGTTGAATGAACGATTAAGTCGATTGTTGCAGCAACTATCGGCGCAACAAATTGATAGGAGATATTCTCACCAGCAAGCAAGGGCAAAGTTTGCAATTTGGCAATTGCATCACGAGCAGCGTTGGCATGAATTGTTGCCATTCCAGGTAGACCTGAGTTAAGCGCAATCAAAAGATCCAACGCTTCAGCTTCGCGAATCTCCCCCACTATTAGATGCGATGGTCGCATTCTTAACGCCTCTTTTATCAATTTCCGAAGTGGAATCTCACCCTCTCCTTGCAGATTGGCCTGGCGAGTTTGCAACGCAATGCAATCAGGAAGTTGTGGCTTGAGCTCGAAGACCTCCTCGATGGTGATCACTCGATTATGAAAGGGAACTGCACTTACGAGAGCATTTAATAGAGTCGTCTTTCCGGCTTGCGTGGATCCACTGACAAGTATGTTGAGCCCTTCTCGGACCGCTTGAGATAGGTACTCCGCTATCTCGGTGTTCATAACGCCTAGTTCAACGAGATTGGCTAATGACTTACCGCGAATTAGGTGTTTGCGAATATTTACCGCCCAATGAGTAGCGGTGACATCAGGTATTGCAACATGTAATCGGCTTCCATCCGGTAAGCGGGCGTCTACAAAGGGGTGTGAGAGATCAAGACGCCTGCCGCCCCACATGAGAAGGCGCTCGACTAAGTCGTGAACATCCTGTTGCTGTAATACCAAGTTGGTGAGCTGACTTACCCCGGCACGAGCTATGAATATGCGATGTGGGGAGTTAATCCAGATCTCTTCGACCGTGGGATCTGCCATCAAGGCAGCCAGGGGGCCAAATTCATTCCTTAGGTCACCCTTCATATTGCCCTTTATGTCGCCCTTGATATCGCTCTTTATCTCGCTCACATGGAGAGCAAACTGCAAGTGGGATTCGATCTACCTACCCTTAAAAGTGACTGGGGATAACTTTCCCCTGTGGAGAGCGCGCCAGGGATTACTATCGTCAGGTGAATAGGCGATCTCGCACTCTGGCTCTTCTCGGCTCTCTTGTGAGCGCATCCCTCGTGCTATCGGGATGTGGAGTGCAGTCCGGTGATCAACGACCAGACGACAGTAATTTAATTGCAGGAATAAATCTGCTCGTCTCCACTTTTGATGCCAACCATCCAAAATTGGTCACCTGGAAGAGTGATGCAGTCAAGGCTCAAATCGCAGGCAAACTCCCGGTGGGCCTTGATACTGAAGCCGGTTGGCTATTGCAGTGGCCAAATGCAAAGCAAGGTGAGCTCTCACAAGTAGTTGTTCCTTGGACTCTCCTTGGGCAATACCCAAACTCGCCAACCCCGTACTTCAACCAATATAAGGGTGGAGCGTTAGTACCCCAAGCAACAAGCACCGATTTGGTAACCAAGATAATTGATACTGAAATGCAAGGTGATAAATATTTTGGCGCGGTCGTCGACATTCGAAGTTCAAAAGTTAATCCACAATGGATTATCTTCACCACAGTTCCATATCTGCCCGTAACCGATAATGCGTACGGTTTCGCTACAGTAGAGAACAAGAAGTGGAGCATTGTCGATTTTGGAACTGCCCTAGTCGGATGCGGCAAAGTTCCTGCAAATGTAGAAGGGGAGTTCGGATTTCAATGCCCTTAATGGTGAAGGCTCGTATGTCTGTTGAGCATAGCCTTTGGGAGTCCGCCCTCATTCGTCGCACATCGCGAGGATCACTTCTTATAACAACCAGTTTCCTATTAGCCGCTTCACTGGGGCTATCTGCGTGTGGTGCGGCTACTTATTCCGAGAACTCTGGGCTACCAAATGTGAAATTGACTCCTGGCGCTATAAATCCTGCAGTAACTCAAGCCAATATTCGAAGCACCATCTGCGTCGTTGGTTGGACGGCCACTGTTCGCCCGCCTGTCAATTACACCAATCAACTCAAGTACAACCAGCTTCACTCCGGTTACAACTTAGCTGGCGATCTCAACATGAAAGATTACGAAGAGGACCACATCGTCCCTCTTGAGGTCGGCGGTAATCCCAGTAGCCCACTCAATCTCTTTCCCGAGCCTCATAACATTAAGTACAGCTCGTATGTCAAAGATCAGCTCGAAAATCAGATCCATCTGCTTGTTTGCTCTGGAAAGCTCTCGCTCAAAGCGGGGCAGGAAATTTTTCTCACAAATTGGGAGAAGGGGTACCGCAAATATATTGGTGCGCTGCCATAATAAGGTTGAATGAGTTCAGGTTCTGGAACTAGATCTTAAAACCAAAAACTTCGGCAAGCGCCAAGAGACTTTCACGGCCATCGTGCCACTCACGCGCATAATCAATACCGGCCTTGGGGCGAGGTTTATCTCTTGCGACTCTACGAATTTCTGATTCGAGAGTATCTGGAGTGATATTGATGATGGGAATCTCTCCCGCCTCTTCAGGTACATAGCTCATAACTAAACGACCAGCAGCGAGTGCTTCGATTGGTAAGACTCCAATTACTCCCAGAAATTGATCAATCACAAGATCGGCTTGTGCGATCGCATTAGGCACCTCATCATGAGTAAGGCTCTCACCTGCAGCCAAATAGCTGTGGTAACTAATTGCACCTTCATCGCGAAGGCGCAACAAGACTGGTTCGATGAGATCTGCCGATTTCAGCCAGGATCGGCTTGGCAAGAAGAGAACACGGAGAGGTGCTTCTGGATCTGGATAGATAGGCGACTCCACTGCGACTTTGTGGAATTTTTCAAAATCGATTGTGACAGGTAACCAATGCGCATCTGGGAGATCGAGTAATAAATCCTTTGTGGTGACAAAAATTGGAATCTTCCGCGCTCTAATTTCAGGGAGTAGCGCTTTGTTCGCTGCAGTTCGATCTCGCAATTGTTCCAACTCTGGACTCTCATTATGGAAGGGTGAGAAAGGATTTCGAGCGGCGTGCGCCGAAGTATCTCGGATATCGCTACCGTGAAAGACGACTCCGATCTTCTTGCCAATCAACTTCATCAACTCGAAATCTTCAAGAATTAAATTTCTGCCATCTTTCTCGTTCTGAAGTCGAAATACTGGTCTGAGCGATTCAAAGAGCACAATCTCTTTCGTAGAGGCAACTACATCAGCAAGTTGTTGGCGCAGCGCAAAGTCAGTCCATTCCTCACGCGAAAGCGCGTAATCGGTGGTGAACCATTCCTTCGAAGGTTCTCCTGAGATTCTGAGGGATTGTGAAGGGAGGCCGACCTTAGTTAAAGCCTGTGCCCAGAGAGTGGCTTGATTGGCCGAATTGGTAGGCCCGATGAGAAAGCTCGGTCTATCCCTGAACGGAGACCCAAGAAATCTCTTTAACCGACGCTTGAAGGAAAGATAGCGAAGCCTGGTCTCGCGATCGAATCGAACTCGCCACGCCAAATAGATCGCTTTTCTTCGTAAGAAAAAACGTCTTACCGCCTTGAGCGCATTGATGATTCGCTTCATGGATTAAGTATCTCCTAGGTGGCTATCCCTAAGTAGCAAATAACTAATCCGTGTTATCGAGCTATTTGTCGAGTCTCTTAGCCTCTCGCCTCGCGAAGCGACTGGTGCCCATAATCTTTAAGACGTTCATGCGTCTTGCGTAATTGCAATTCAATACTTTTAACCGCTTGATCAAATGCGGCCAGGTCATTAAATGCCTGTCCCTCTCCCCTAACAAATGGACCACTTCCATTAGATGTCAGAGTTACAAGGTGGGAGGTCTTCCCAAAGCGGGGATTTGATTCGTGGATTATCTCGACCTTGATTCCGTCCAAGACAACACCAAATCGTTGCAGCGTTTGAAGTTTATCTGAAGCGATGGAACGAAAATCTT
>CAIMBV010000081.1 GCA_903839355.1 uncultured Actinomycetes bacterium | reverse complement strand
GATTCAATCCGCGACTTCGCTCGCGCCTCGCTCAATTACGGTTTGCTCCGCAAGTATCCGGTCTATCTCTCAACCAAGAACACTATTTTGAAGGCCTACGATGGTCGCTTCAAGGATATCTTTGAAGAGATCTACCAAGCAGAGTTCAAGAGCCAATTTGATGCTCTTGGAATCTGGTACGAGCATCGCTTGATCGATGACATGGTTGCAATGTCACTTCGCATGCCTGGTGGCTATGTTTGGGCTTGTAAGAACTACGACGGAGATGTTCAGTCAGATACCGTTGCACAAGGCTATGGCTCACTCGGATTGATGACATCAGTATTAATGACTCCAGATGGAAAGACAGTTGAGTCAGAGGCTGCCCACGGAACTGTGACTCGCCACTACCGCGATCACCAAGCCGGCAAGCAGACTTCAACAAACCCAATTGCCTCAATCTTTGCCTGGACGCAAGGTCTTTCACATCGCGCTAAGTTGGATAACAACCCAGAGCTAGCAGCCTTTGCTAAGAACTTGGAAGCGGTCTGCATCGAGACTGTTGAATCCGGCAAGATGACAAAGGACTTGGCACTCTTGATCTCGAAGGATGCACCTTGGCTTAATACCCAAGACTTCCTTGCTGCAATCGATGAGAACCTGCAAAAGAAGCTCGCTTAATTAGATAGTTAGATTAAAGCCCCGGCGAGAAATCATCGGGGCTTTTTATTTTCGTGAATCGATGGTTATGAACTTGCTTGTTTCCGTCATAATTCCGAGATGAGGTCTAGAAACTATTCAATTTGGCTCGCCGTCGTGTTAGTCGTGCAATTGACTTTCTCTAGTGCCACAAATGCGCAATTGAAACCATTAGCGATGACAAATCCGCTGAGTGAGATGGGAACTGGCGTTGATAATTACCCTCCCTCCAGATTTCAGTCCGGTCGACCTTCGACCGTAACCGGCTTGAAAGTTCTCTCATCAAATGTTGATTCCCAAACAGTTACCTTTAGTTGGAATACCAACCCCCTTTCGGAACATGTTGATCAATATGCCATTTACTATCAAGGATATGTGTCTGCGCCGAACGAAGTGGATCTGGGAGTACTGGCAGCCGTGGTTTCCAAGAATCTGGCGAAGGTAACTCTGATTGGATTTGACGGAACCACGGACCAATTTAATCCTTATGCACAAAATGAAATTCCAATATGTACAACTTCATACTGTCCCTTGCCTCCTAATCAGGCAAAGGTTTGGGTCATCGCCCACAATAGATTCGGATGGGGTGATAACGCTCCCTTTGCGGCCAATCCCGACGAGAACCCCGCAGATTTCTCGACGCTATCCAGTAATCAAGAAGCAGCGCTAAAACCCCCGAATTACTTCACGCTCAATCTCAAAACTATCAATTCTAAATTTCTAACTTTAGAGTGGCCGTACCCAACACTTTCTCCCGACTATTCAGAGTATGAGAGGCAATTCGACCCAACGAATATTGCAAAACCATTAGCTAAAACAAAATGGATGGTTCCATGGGTGCCTAGTATGGAGTTGCCAACTTCACGATTTGGACCGGGACGTCCAAGCGGAGTCACGGGAGTAAAGGTTTCATTACTTGATTTAAAAAAGAAGCAAATCACAATTAGTTGGAAAGCGAGTCCATCGAAAGAGAGCGTCGATGAATATGCACTCTACTTAACGTATCCAGTCTGCCCAGACGATAGCTGTACCACGTGGCTGGTTGCGATAGTTAGGGGTACGTCCATATCGCAGCAACTGAACTTTGATGTGATGCCATTTGGAGATGATTTCGCAAAAGTGAGTGATGGCAAGACTCTCACTCTCTTGCCAATCTCCCGGCCGTATACTTTTTCTGTAATTGCACATAACAAGTTTGGATGGGGCGACAACGGCGATGACACCCCAAATCCTGATCAATTCAATGGAGATTTCAGACCACTGAGTCGGAGAGAGCTGGAACAACCGAACAGCGGTATCAGCTCGCCATTTGCCTCTAGTGGCAATGGGTGGGTAGATATCTCGATTCCTTGTACTGTCTTACCAATGAATCAACAGAGCACCTGCTAATTTCAACCCAAGACAATGTGAAAAAACCCCGGTGATTTCTCACCGGGGTTTTTTGATTACTATATTTACTTGTTGATGCGCTCACCTGTTGCTGAATCGAAGAGGTGGATTGCATGTGGGATAGCTTCGACAGTGATTGTGTCGCCAGGCTTTGGTGGGTTCTTTGGATCCCAACGAACGATTACCTGTGCGCCTTCATCGGTGCCATTAGCAAACTTCACATCTTGATCAACTGGACGACCATAAACGAAGGCATCTGAACCGAGCTCTTCAACAACTTCTACGAGAACGTGGAAGCCACTTGAAGATGGTGTGAAGCCTTCTGGGCGAACACCAACGGTGACTGTTCCGTTGACATGTCCTGGGACGTCGATCTTGAAATCACCAAGGCTTGCCTTGCCGCCAGATACTGGAGCGGTCAAGAGGTTCATGGCTGGGGAGCCAATGAATCCTGCTACGAAGGCATTGATTGGTGCGTCATAAAGGTTACGAGGTGTATCAACTTGTTGTAGCAGACCATCCTTAAGAACGGCTACGCGATCTCCCATGGTCATAGCTTCAACCTGATCGTGTGTTACATAAACAGTTGTGATTCCCAAGCGGCGTTGGAGAGCTGCAATCTGGGTACGAGTTGCTACACGCAACTTTGCATCCAAGTTAGAGAGAGGCTCATCCATCAAGAAGACTTGTGGCTCACGAACAATTGCGCGACCCATAGCAACACGCTGGCGTTGACCACCAGATAGAGCCTTTGGCTTGCGATCTAGGTATGGCTCAAGGTCAAGAAGCTTTGCTGCCTCGAGAACGCGACGATCGCGCTCCTCTTTAGCAACTCCAGCAATCTTGAGCGCGAAGCCCATGTTCTCTGCAACTGACATGTGAGGGTAGAGAGCGTAAGACTGGAAAACCATCGCGATATCGCGATCTTTTGGAGCAACATCTGTTACATCGCGGTCGCCGATGCGGATCGAACCATTGTCGACCTCTTCAAGACCAGCAAGCATGCGAAGGGATGTTGATTTACCGCAACCAGATGGGCCTACGAGTACAAGAAACTCGCCATCGTTTACGGTGAGGTTGAGCTTGTCGACAGCCGGCTTAGTTGTGCCAGGGTAGATTCGAGAAGCGTTTTCAAATACGACTGATGCCATGAGTTATTCACTCCTTCTCCGGGCAGGTACGTGCCCGACGATCCGTTGGATGAAGGTAAAACGCCAACTGGCGGAAGCCCGCTGGTGGGTAAAGATTAGCCACATTGTCCGTCTTTACCAAGGTATAGCGGAGCCCTCCCATTTGGCGCCGCGCTACCCTTGACCTATGGAGCCCAAGCCCCCGATAGGTAGTACCGGTCAGCTGGTTTTAGATCTACTCCTGGTCCTTCTCTTCATCGTTGTGGCTGGCATTTTCGTAGCCGCGGAGATCGCTCTGATCTCACTCCGGGAGTCCCAGCTTCGTCAGATGGAGGCGGCCGGGGTTAAGCCCAAGCGGACAGCCCGCTTGGCAAAGCTGACCACCAATCCCAATAGATTTTTAGCCGCCGCTCAGGTGGGAGTGACCTTCTGCGGCTTTCTCTCAGCAGCCCTGGGTTCAGAACGGATCGGAACCTCCTTTGTAATCCCGATCTTGCAGAGGTGGGGGTTATCCCATGGCCTCAGCACCGCTATCTCAGTGGTCTTCGTGACGCTGATGATCGCCTATGTATCTCTTGTGATTGGCGAACTGGTGCCTAAGCGCCTTGCCTTGTATCGGACTGAGCAGATTGCGCTCGCTGCCGCCCCGAGCATTGATCGAATTGCCAATATCTTCCGTCCCATCATCTGGATTCTTTCACGCTCTACAGATGCCATCGTCAAGCTCTTCGGATTAAAGTCTCAGGAAGTTCGCTCAGAGATTTCAGAGGCTGAGCTTGTGGACTTGGTTACTGGCCATGCTGCGCTTTCGGATGAAGAGCGTGACATCGTTGAGGATGTATTTACCGCGGGGGATTTAGTACTCCACGAGATCATGGTGCCGCGCACCGAAGTTGATTTCCTGGATGTTGGGTTAACCCTGGCAGAGGCGAAAGTTGTTGCTATCCGCACGGCTCACTCACGCTACCCAGTTACCCGTGGCTCGAGCGATGAAGTAATCGGATTCTTGCACGTACGAGATCTTTTAAATCTTCGCGATGAAGATATGAACAAGACCCTGCTCGACATTATGCGCCCCGTGATATTTCTACCTGGAACCAAGGGTGTGTTACCTGCCTTGACCGAGATGCGTATCAAGCGTTCGCACCTCGCAATCGTTCTTGACGAATACGGCGGTACAGATGGAATCGTGACCCTCGAGGATATTGTCGAGTGCTTTATCGGAGAGATCGAGGATGAGTACGACGAACCTGAGAGTGAGGTGACGGCTCAATCACGCACTGGTGATTTCGAAGTGGATGCCCTGATCTCCTTGGAGGATCTCAAAGAGCAGACCGGAATTGAACTCCCTGAGGGACCATATGAGACCGCAGGTGGATTTGTAATGCATTGGTTGGGTCGCCTTCCAGCCGTCCACGATGTAATAACCATTCCTGGTGTTCGAATTACAGTCCTGACTCTGGAAGGCAAGCGGGCTGGTCAATTATTGATCTCGAGCGCGCTTTAGCACTCGGTAGGATGCGGTTATGTCTAAACCGCGCGTGCTCTCAGGAATCCAGCCAACAAATGGCTCATTTCACCTTGGAAATTATCTGGGGGCAGTTAAGCAGTGGGTTGAGCTTCAAGAGAGCCACGATGCCTTTTACTGCGTCGTGGATCTGCACGCTTTAACCTCCTCACCTGATCCGAAAGAGCTGCGCCAGAACACTTTGATCTCAGTGGCTCAACTCTTGGCCCTTGGTGTCGACCCCGACCATTGCACCCTCTTCGTGCAATCCCATGTCGTTGAGCACAACCAACTTGGCTGGGTGATGGAGTGCCTTACCGGTTTTGGCGAGGCGAGCCGCATGACTCAGTTCAAGGATAAGTCGCAGAAGGTCGGCAACGATCGAATCGGCGTGGGCGTCTTTACATATCCGATGCTCATGGCCGCTGACATTTTGCTCTATCAAGCTGATCAAGTTCCCGTGGGGGAAGATCAACGTCAACATATCGAGTTAACTC
>CAIMBV010000080.1 GCA_903839355.1 uncultured Actinomycetes bacterium | reverse complement strand
TAATCTGTCCCGACTCTAGAGATTTCACCGCGGTCTTCAGCATGAGATTTACGCCGAGTTTTTGGAGTTCGTTTTGAGCTTTATCGGTTAGCGATTGATCGAACATAGGGAGGACTCGAGGACCTGCCTCAACGAGGTAGACATCGATATTTGCTGCCGCCTCGGCCTGATCGTTTCGGAGTGGACCCTTAATCAACTCTCCGAGTGCTCCGGCCATTTCCACACCCGTTGGGCCACCACCGACAACAACAATCTTGAGGCGTGTGTCATCTTGGAAGCGACAGAGATCTTCATAGCGACGCATGATCTCCGATCGGATGGTGAGTGATTCGTGAATTGACTTCATTCCTAGTCCAAATTCGTGGACGCCTGGAATGCCAAAATCAGCCGTTACAGAGCCGAGAGCAACAACGAGATGATCAAATGGAATTACCTCGCTGCTATCGAGTTTGACCGTCTTGTTCTTATGATCGATCGAGATGGGTGAACCCATGTGGAAGCGGCCCCCTGCTTTGCGAAGCGCTCCGCGGATTGGATAGGCGATGTGATCGGCGGCAATTCCAGCCGTTGAAACCTGATAGAGAAGCGGGAGAAATGTCTGGTAGTTATTGCGATCAACAACCGTGATATCTGCATCGTGGCCAAGCGCCTCTGCGGCTGCAAGGCCACCAAAGCCTCCGCCAAGGATTACTACGCGCGGTTTCGCCATGAGATTTTTCCTTTTTCTACACTCAATGTGACTTGAAACTGGCCACTTATCGGTTCGCCTACCAACTCTGGTTTCGAATATCCGAATCTATCTTCACAGTCTACTGTGTATCAGGTGAAGGGTATTCCTGAAGTTCGAAAGGTACTTGTGACCGGCGCCTCAGGTTATGTAGGAAGTCGGCTCGTAACCACGCTCCTTAATCAAGGCGCCTCAGTACGGGTTCTCGTCCGCGATCCAGCGAAAATTGTGGGTCAACCTTGGTACTCCAAAGTTGAGGTCGCTGTGGGAAGCGCCACTGAATATGAAGCGATTCATACCGCACTCACAGGGATTCATACCGCCTTCTATCTATTGCACTCGATCGGGGCGGGTCCGCGATTTGATGAGGTAGAGCAGAACATGGCACTTACCTTCGGACAAGCGGCAAAAGATGCTGGAGTCGCTCAGATTATTTATCTCGGCGGTATTTTCACTAGTGGAGGTCATAAGGCTAGTCAGCATCTAGCGTCGCGTGCTAATACTGGTGCATGTCTTGCGAAATTTGAAGTTCCGGTATTGCAACTGCGCGCAGGAATCATCATTGGTTCGGGGTCTGCTTCCTTCGAAATGATCCGACATATGACGCATAGATTGCCAATCATGATTACGCCTAAATGGGTAAATAATCGAACCCAACCAATTGCAATTCGCGATGTCTTGTATTACCTATCTCAAGCGGCTTCTTTGCTACAACCACAATCAGGAATTTATGACATCGGTGGACCCGATATTTTTACCTATGCCAACTTGATTGAGGAGTTTGCCAAGATCGCAAAATTGCGGAAGCGGATCATCATCAAAGTACCTTTTCTCTCTGTCTGGTTATCAAGTTTATGGATTGGTCTTGTGACACCAGTACCAGTTGCTCTCGCCCGACCTTTGGTGGGCTCACTTATTAATGAATCAATGGTCGATCAAAAACACACTATTTCAACTTTGATTCCGCCACCCTCTAACGGTCTGCTCACCGTAGATAAAGCATTTGAATTAGCGCTATCTAAAGTGGAACATCACGAGGTTGAGTCTCGCTGGTCTGATGCGAGCGCATTTATGCCACCCTGGCAGAAGACGCAATCAGATCCTGCCTGGGCAGGTGAAGCGGAATACCATGATGAGCAAACTGTATATACCGATGCAACGTTAGAATCTTTATGGCGCAGTATTGAAGAGATTGGGGGAGCTCGCGGCTGGTACGGAGCTGATGCCTTGTGGTGGTTGCGCGGACTGCTTGATCGAATGATTGGTGGCGTCGGTTTGCGCCGCGGAAGGCGTGATCCAAATTTCTTGCGACAAGGTGAGAGCCTAGATTTTTGGCGCGTAGAGAGCTTGCAAGCAAATCATGAACTGACCCTGTATGCAGAGATGATTCTTCCTGGAAAGGCCTGGTTGCAGTTCACGGTTGATGAGGTTGAGCACGGAGGTCGAGTTGTAAGACGGCTCAACCAGAGGGCAAGTTTTCAACCGAAGGGAGTTGGCGGGCATCTTTATTGGGCCTTGGTCCTACCTTTTCATCGTCTCATCTTTCCAAAGATGGCTAAGAACATTTTGAAAGAGGCGGTCCGCAAGGATGGCGCCCGCTAGCAACACGAATTTGCTCCGCACCGCTTCTCGCTGATTTGTCGTTGATTTCATTTAGTATCTAGGTATGGAACTCCAGGGATCACCGGCTCCACACCAACCCGAGTCAGGTCTCACAGAGCTCGAAGTTCGTATCTTGGAGTTTGAAAAGCAGTGGTGGCGCCATGCTGGTGCCAAAGAGTCCTCAATCAAAGAGCTCTTTGACCTCACCCCTCCCGCCTACTACCAACTGCTTAATAACCTGATCGACCGTGAGGCCGCTCTTTTGAGCCAGCCCATGCTGGTCAAGCGCCTGCGCCGCCTCCGTGAGGCCCGTACCGAGGCTCGCGCCGCCGGTTTTCGCCTCTAGTTTCGGCCGAATTCTTCTTAATTTCGCTCAGGCCTCCACGCAGCCCCAAGAGCCGCATCACTCGTTTGGCAGCCCGCTGGGCCTTTCGCTAGAGTTTGGTTAGCACTCTCGCCCCGACTCTGCTAATTGGCAGGGTATGCGAGCGGTGGAACTCCAAAATTGCTAGATAAATAGATGAAAAGGGAGCACATCATGGCCATTGCCATTAAGCCACTTGAAGATCGTATTGTCGTAAAGGCCAACGCGGCCGAGCAGACCACAGCCTCAGGTCTGGTTATCCCAGATACTGCAAAAGAGAAACCTCAGGAAGGCACAGTGGTTGCTGTAGGACCAGGTCGTTTTGAAGATGGCGTCCGTACTCCGGTAGATGTAAAAGTTGGCGACGTCGTTCTGTACAGCAAATACGGCGGAACTGAAGTCAAGTACAACAACGAGGAGTACCTCGTTCTCTCTGCCCGCGATGTACTAGCAGTCATTGAGAAGTAACCGACATGGGTAAAACTATTTCCTTCGATGAGAACGCTCGTCGCGCGATGGAGCGCGGCGTAAATATCCTCGCCGACACCGTCAAAGTAACACTCGGCCCTCGTGGTCGTAACGTCGTTCTTGCTAAGGGTTATGGCGCACCACTCATTACAAATGATGGCGTCACGATTGCCAAGGAGATTGAACTAGAAGATCCAGCAGAAAATATGGGCGCTCAGCTCGTAAAGCAGGTTGCTGAGAAGACCAACGATGTTGCCGGTGATGGAACAACCACTGCAACAGTTTTGGCACAAGCGATGGTTAAAGAGGGGCTACGCAACCTCGCCGCTGGTGCACAGCCTATGGATCTAAAGTTTGGTATCGAGGCTGCAGTTAAGGCAATCTCTGAAGAGCTTAAGAAGAATTCGACTCCTGTCTCTGGCAAAGATCAGATTGCAGATGTAGCAACTATCTCTGCACAAGATCGCGCCATTGGAGATCTCATCGCAGAAGCGATGGACAAGGTCGGTAAGGATGGAGTTATTACCGTTGAAGAATCTTCTACAACTGGTCTTGAACTCGATTTCACCGAGGGTATGCAATTCGATAAGGGATACATCAGCCCTTACTTCGTAACCGATTCAGATCGCATGGAAACCGTTCTTGAGGATGCCTTCATCCTAATCTCCGGACAGAAGATCTCCGCACTCTCAGAGATCCTTCCAGTTCTCGAAAAGGTTGCTCAAGCAAATAAGCCACTTTTGATTATCGCTGAAGATGTTGAAGGGGAGGCCCTCTCAACATTGGTAGTTAATCGCATGCGCGGTACCTTCACTTCAGCTGCTGTAAAGGCACCTGGATTTGGAGATCGTCGCAAGGCGATGCTGCAAGATATTGCGATTTTGACCGGTGGACAAGTCATCACTCCTGAGGTCGGACTTAAGCTGGATCAGGTAACTCTTGAACTACTTGGCAAGGCACGTCGTGTGGTTATCACAAAGGATGCCACCACGATCGTTGATGGAGCAGGCGATACCACCGAAGTTGCAAACCGCGTCAACGAGATCCGTAATGAACTCGCAACAACTGATTCCGAATGGGATCGTGAGAAGTTGCAGGAGCGCGTTGCGAAGCTCGCTGGCGGTGTATGCGTGATCAAGGTTGGCGCACACACTGAGGTTGAACTCAAGGAGAAGAAGCACCGCCTTGAAGATGCAATCTCAGCAACCCGCGCAGCTGTTGAAGAAGGCATCGTTGTGGGTGGAGGAGCTGCTCTTGTTCATGCAGCGGCCGCTATTCAAAATGATCTTGGCTTTGAAGGGGATCGTGCCGTCGGGGTACGCCTAGTCCGTAAGGCATGCGATGAGCCACTACGTTGGATCGCCGAGAATGCCGGACATGAAGGCTATGTCGTCGTTGCCAAAGTTCGCACCTTGGGTGCAGATGAAGGCTTCAACGCAGCGACCGACGTTTACGAAGATCTCGTCAAAGTTGGCGTTATCGATCCAGTGAAGGTGACGCGTTCCGCGCTCGCTAACGCCGCGTCGATCGCTGCAATGTTTATCACCACTGAAGTTCTCGTATTTGAGACTCCTGAAGATGAGCAACGCGAACAGGCAATCGCCGCTGGTCACTCACATGGACCTGGCGGACACAGCCACTAATTACTTGGCTCAAAGTAGAGGCCCCTCGGTTGTTAAAACTTGAGGGGCCTCTATGGTTCTATAGAGCCGTCTTGGGTGTAGGCGCGACCTTTTAAGCAGTAGCCGGTTTGTGGATTTGTAATAGAAGTGTGAGTAGCTAAGTTCGAAATCGTTATTCCATATTGATCGTAAACCGATTCGCGTCTGCCATCTGTTGCCGCAAAACACCAGGTCTGATATCCGGGAGAGAAAGAGCCAGTGACTTTAATTGGCAGTCTGAGTGAATTCACCGTGGTGCTATAAGAAATATTTGATGCTGGGCTAGTTTGTAAAATTAGCGAGGATGAACTCTGAAGATTTATCGAACCATAAGTTTTGGCAGAAGTAAGAGCCTTTACACTCTCGGCGCTAGTAAGTCGATCAAATATCTGATCCGTAACTGCAGAAAACTTCTTATCTACCGATCCGACACTGCTTTCGTGTATGGCACCAGGAACTACCAGGAGTATTCCAAAGAGGAACAATCCAATAATTGAGGGGACTTTCCGAATATGAATATTTTGCAGAATGATTTGCAAAGGTAATACAACAAAGGAAGAGAGCGACATTATTATGATGAGTACGCCGACAATGCCCATCGCCCCAATGATGATGTTCATTAACAGACCACTTCCTACTGCTCGAGAATTTCGCGGAGGAAATTAGTTTGCTAAGGCTAGCCTCGAAAAGCTTACGAAGCTGGCGTTAAAGCGATCTCGCGGCGACTTAAACGTTCATTCTGTTCGATGATGTGAAGGCGATCATCTTCTGATAGACCACCCCAGATTCCATAGGGCTCTTGGACAGCTAGAGAATGCTTGCGGCAAGCCTCAATAACTGGGCAGGTAGCGCAGACAGCTTTGGCGGCTGCCTCACGGTTGGCGCGACGAGGTCCTCGCTCTCCATCAGGATGGAAGAACATCTCGGTAGGTAGATCGCGGCAGGCGCCTTGATACTGCCATTCCCACTCTGAAGCGACGGGACGGGGTAGACGTGAAATCTCAGCCATGGACATTCCTCCTTGCTTGGAGTTGCACTCTACAATCGTTTCATAGGTTGTTCAAGTCCCGAGAATGTGATTTGAGAGATAACACTCTGCACAAGTAACAATTCGAGTGGCAGAAATAGTCCCGTTCCGTGACTATTAGCGCATGTCTCCTGAGTCACAAATCTCCGCTGCGACTGAGGTTGCCAACCCTGAATTAGCCCGCCTTACCGTCGCCGCTGTCGCCCGTCGCCTCGGAATCGCTCCAGGAACGCTTCGCACCTGGGATCGCCGGTACGGCCTTGGTCCTAGCGACCATTGCGTCGGCGAACATCGCAAATACACCCAAGAGGACTTTGCCCGCCTGCTCTACATGCATAAATTGGTCGTCTCTGGCGTCTCACCTGCCGATGCTGCCAAGTTGGCGGTTGGCCATCGACCCGAATTTTCCCCCAGCGAACTCAGCTCCATTCCGAGCGTCGATGGACATCTCGTTACCTCTCTCTATCGCGCTTCGCAGGCACTTGATCGTGTTGGGGTAGAGCAAGGAATTAGGGCACAGATCGCTAAAGATGGAGTTGCCGCGGTCTGGGTCAATCTCCTCGTTCCCCTGCTCTGCTTAATCGGCGAAGAATGGGAGCGCACGGGCGAGGGAATCGCAACGGAGCACATGGTCTCTGATGTCATCAAGAAGGTGCTTGGGGAACATATAAAAGTCTCCCATCCACGAAATGAGGTTCCCGTTCTTCTCGCCTGCATCGGAGAAGAGATGCACTCTCTCGCTATTACCGCCTTAGCGGCCTCACTCGCCGAACTTGGTATTCAAGTGCAATTTCTGGGGGCACGAACTCCTACAGACGCCATTAATGAGGTAGTGCGTCGTTGTGCGCCACCTGCGATATTCCTCTGGGCACAACTTCCAGAGAATGCATCCATCGAAGTTCTTAACTCACTCCCCAATGTGCGACCAGCACCTCGAATTATTTTGGGTGGACCGGGTTGGGCTACCGCCGATTGCCATGGTGCTTTCGTTGCAGAAGATCTTGCGAGCGCATGCCGCGAGATCGCACTTGCCCTTGGCCTCTAGCCAACTGCGCACGAGTCACGCGCTTCAAAGGTAGAGGTGGGCAACCCCTAGACTTAGCCAATGATGGATAAGGCTCGCGAAAAAGTCATCCTCCTGGGTCTGACCTATGACGATGTTCTCCTCCTCCCGGATGCCTCCGAAGTAGTGCCAAGTGAGGTGGATACTCAAACCCGCCTGACTCGCAACATCTCCCTCTCAATCCCGGTCATCTCTTCTGCGATGGATACGGTGACTGAGTCAGCAATGGCGATCGCAATGGCTAAGGCCGGTGGGATCGGAATCTTGCACCGCAACCTTTCGATTGAGGATCAGGTCAAGCACGTTAAATTAGCTAAAGAGCACGGCATCGTCGGCGCGGCAGTAGGCGTTGGCGAAGATGGTTATGCACGAGCCGTGGCGCTTATTGATGCCGGGGTTGATGTCATTGTGGTCGATACCGCTCATGGCCATCACCGCGGAGTATTGGACGCTGTAGCGCGCATCAAAAAAGAGTTCAACAACGTTGAAATTATCGGTGGCAATGTGGCTACACGTGCAGGAGCCCAAGCGCTCATTAATGCTGGAGTAGATGCGGTTAAGGTTGGTGTTGGACCAGGTTCCATCTGCACTACCCGTGTTGTCGCTGGTGTCGGAGTTCCACAACTCACTGCGATCATGGAGGCACACAAGGCCTGCGTGACGGCAGGAATTCCACTTATTGCAGATGGTGGGCTGCAGCATTCTGGTGATATTGCCAAGGCGATCGTCGCCGGCGCTGACACTGTAATGCTTGGTTCACTTCTGGCAGGTTGTGATGAATCACCAGCCGATTTGATCGAGATTAACGGAAAGAAATACAAGGGATACCGTGGAATGGGTTCTCTTGGAGCGATGCAATCTCGTGGCGAACAGAAGTCATACTCCAAAGATCGTTACATGCAAGATGATGTTCTCGCCGAAGATAAATTAGTTCCCGAAGGTATTGAGGGCAAAGTTAAATACAGCGGACCGGTTGCAGCAGTTGTGCACCAACTGGTTGGAGGTCTTCGCTCGGGTATGGGTTATGCCGGTGCGGCAACGATTGCAGATTTGAAGAGCAAAGGCCAACTTATTCAAATCACTGCAGCGGGATTACAAGAGAGCCATCCACACGACATAATCGATGTGGCAGATGCACCGAACTATCGTGGCGGAAAATAACAGAGGCATGAGGAATCAGAATGAATGAGATAGAAATCGGTCCTGGAAAGCGCGCACATATCGCCTATTCATTTGACGATATCGCCATCGTGCCAAGTCGACGCACTCGCGACCCCGAAGAAGTCTCAATCCAATGGCAGATTGATGCATATAAATTTGATCTTCCAATGCTCGCAGCTCCTATGGATTCAGTTGTCTCGCCTGAGACCGCAATTGCTATTGGAAAGCTTGGTGGGGTTGGTGTTCTCAACCTAGAAGGCCTGTGGACTCGCCACGAAGACCCTCGTATCCCACTCGGAGAGATTGCCTCACTCCCACAAGAGCAGGCGATTGGCCGGATGCAGGAGTTATACGCGGCACCCATTCGCCCTGAACTCATTAAGGCTCGCATCGCGGAGATTCGTGCATCAGGTGTAACTGTGGCGGCAGCACTCTCTCCACAGCGCACCGCTGAATTACATGAAGTAGTTGTCAAAGCCGGAGTCGATCTCTTTGTGATCCGCGGTACCACCGTGAG
>CAIMBV010000079.1 GCA_903839355.1 uncultured Actinomycetes bacterium | reverse complement strand
CTTCGTCTTTAATTCGCCGGATGGTCCGATATATGGCACCAGGGAGACGTGCAGATAAAAGACATTTTCACGCCCTACATCTTGTCGAATTTGGCGCGCCGCTTCCAAAAACGGAAGAGACTCAATATCACCAACGGTTCCGCCAACTTCGGTGATGACAATATCTACCTCTGGGCCTGCCATTGCGCGTATGCGCTCTTTAATCTCATTTGTAATGTGTGGGATCACTTGAACGGTATCGCCGAGGTAGTCACCACGCCTCTCCCGCGCAATTACGTTGGAGTAAACCTGACCGGTCGTTACATTTGCGAAGCCGGCAAGATTGCGATTAAGAAATCTCTCATAGTGACCCACATCAAGATCGGTCTCTGAGCCATCATCTGTAACAAATACCTCGCCATGTTGGAAGGGATTCATAGTTCCGGGATCCACATTGATGTACGGATCTAATTTCTGCATAGTTACCCGAAGGCCACGTGAAGAGAGTAGGCGACCTAAGCTCGAGGCTGTGAGCCCTTTTCCAAGACTTGAGGCGACCCCGCCAGTTACGAATAAATGCTTTGTCACATGATTACTGGTCATGGGACACTAACTTATCACGCTTTCCCGCACCATCTCGAGCAGCTCTCTCGCGTGTTCTTGTGCCGTAGCAGACTCCTCTTGACCAGAAAGCATTCGGGCGATTTCCACGCTTCGTTCTGACTCAGAAAGAGCCACAACATCAGAGATGCTTACCGATCCACCCTCGCTTTTGCGAACTACGAGGTGGTGATCTGCCCAGACCGCGACCTGCGCCAGGTGTGTCACAACTATAACTTGAGCATCTTTTGCTAGGAGCTGGAGTCTGCGACCTACTTCAATCGCCGCCTTTCCACCTACTCCGGAATCTACTTCGTCGAATATATATGTAGGGACTTGATGCACTGCCGCCAATACAACCTCGATTGCAAGCATGACGCGAGACAGCTCGCCACCACTGGCCACCTTTGTAATCTGTCCTGGTTGTGCGCCTTCGTGGCTGGTAAAGAGCAGGTTAATATCATCCAAGCCTGAAGCGGAATACTCTGAGATATTTGAACCACTTTTGCTATCTACTTCCACAATGACAGAAGCATGTGGCATCGCCAATAGACGCAACTCCGAAGTTATCCTAGATTGCAAAATAGCCGCTGTTGCACGACGTTCTTCGCTGAGTGCATGCGCGGCTTTAGATAGTTCATCAAAAACGACCTGTAATTCTCTCTCGAGATCAGTTATGCGATCTTCGCCACCCTCAAGATCTGCAATTCTGTCAGCACTTTCACGGGCCCGATCGATCATTTGCACAAATGCAATTTCGCGATCGCTTCCCTCACCAAACTTCTTTATGAGGGAATTGATAGCACTCTTCCGTTCTTGTAAGTGCTCCAATCGAATTGGATCTGCATCTAGTGCTGAAAGGTATCGATGGAGTGCGCCAAGAACTTCTTGGTATCCATAGAGCGCATCTCCAAAGCTCTCAGAGATATCATCGAGTTGGGAATCCTTGCCCGCTCCATGATCAAGTGCTCTCTTGGCACCCGCCATAGCAGAACTCACTGAGAAATCTTCGCCGTCTAGCAGATTGAGAGCTTGGCTAACCGCCTGTTGCAACTCATCTACGCTGCTTAACCGCTTTAGTTCGGCCTCGATATCAAGCAACTCGCCCACCTTGGGATTGACCGCCTTGAAAGCCGCCATGAACTCAGTGAGTTTTGCAATCTCCCGTTCGCGATTCTTGTAATCGCTTCTAAGCTGTTATATACGCTCGGACAACTCTTGATACTGAGAGTAGAGGGCTGAATAACGGTTTACTAACTCTTGAAGCCCTCCGAATGAATCGACGCTATTACGAATATAGGCTGGCCTTGTAAGCCGATGCGTGCTCGATTGAGCATGAACTTCTACAAGTTCTTCAGCGATCTCTGCCACTTTGCTGGCGGTCGTGGGCGCACCGCCTACATGAATCCTGGATTTGCCATCTGCAGACACTGACCTCGAGATGAGGAGTGAACCGGACTCAATCTCTGCCCCACTCTCTTCAAGGCTTGAGGCAAGAGAATCTGAAATCGCAAAACGACCTGCCGCTACCAATCGTTCTGCTCCAGTGCGCACCTTCTCGGTGTCAGATTTTCCTCCCAAGATGAGGGAGAGCGCGGTGAGAACCATGGTCTTTCCCGCACCTGTCTCGCCGGTGAGTACGTTGAGACCAGGCTTAAATTCAATTTCAGCGGATTCAATCACACCCAGGTTGCGGATGCTTATCTCTTCTATGCCGCGAAAATCCTCACTCACCGCGCCAGCCTTCGATTGGAAGTTTGAATTTCGCTACCAGACGATCGGTGAAGACTGCAGACTCTATGTGAAGCAACTCAACTTGCTGCTTTGATTTACGAATAACAATGCGATCCCCAGATAGAAGTGGGGTCTTGCGCATGCCATCAGCGGAGATCATCGCTTCCCGCGATTCAATATCAATAACTACGGATGATTCTGGAGAGATGACCATTGGTCGGGAGAAGAGTGCGTGCGCTGCCAGAGGAAGCACGACTATCGCGTCAACCTCCGGCCAGAGAACAGGACCTCCGGCAGAAAATGCATACGCTGTGGAACCAGTTGGAGTTGCACAAATAACGCCGTCACAGCCCCATCGCGAAAGTGGTCGATCATCGATCTGCACAAAAAGTTCGACCATCTGAGCGTGACTTCGTTCGATAGTGAATTCGTTGAGCGCCCATCCTTGCGCAATTACCTTGTTACCCCTCTGGATTTCACTGCTGAGTAGTAGGCGTGGTTCACCGCGATAGTTTTTAGCTGCTATTGCTGCTGCAAGTTCCTGCGCCGTAGGTCGATTTATCTCAGCGAGGAAGCCCACATTGCCCAAATTGATTCCTAAAATAGGTACATCTGTGCCAAGAACGAGTTCTGCAGCGCGAAGTATCGTCCCATCCCCTCCGAGCACAATTGCGATTTCGTATGGGCGATCGCTTCCCATGCCTTCAGAGCCCGGCAGGCCACCCGGATAATTGGTGATGCTGGAGATCCCGACTTCATGCAGCGCGGCAATGAGCTCAATTGCAAACGATGTTGCTTCTGGTCGAGTTGGGTGGACGACGAGTAGGGCGCTGCGCATCTCTACTCCCCTCACCTGGTTCTAGCGTTCCTTGCGGCTGGCCAATCTGACACCAAGCCTATTGCGGCCCATCCACTATTGCCGCCTCTAAATCTACGGCAGATAGTTCATCGCTACCCCGCCGCAGCCAGAGAAAATACTCAACATTTCCTGCTGGACCGGGGAGAGAACTCGCAACGACACCTTTGCACCCAAGACCCATATCGTACGCGCAATCAGCCACCTCTTGGACGGCACTTCTGCGGAGTTCTGGATCACGAACCACACCACCAGCACCAAGTCGCTCACGTCCCACTTCAAATTGCGGTTTTACCATCACAAGAAAATCAGCACTGGGAGTGGAAACGCTTACAAGGGCAGGCAGAACCAACGTCAAAGATATGAACGAGAGATCTGCAACCACTATCTCTGCAGGTTCTCCAACCTGATCAAGAGTGAGGTGGCGAACATTGGTGCGATCCAAAATAACTACACGAGGATCTTGGCGAAGCTCCCATGCCATCTGTCCATACCCAACATCAACTGCGACAACATCCTTCGCCCCACGTTTAAGCAAGACATCTGTAAATCCACCTGTTGATGCGCCTGCATCAAGTGCTCTCTTGCCAGCAACAGTAACTTCTGAAAAGTGATCGAGTGCTCCGGCTAGCTTGTGTCCACCGCGAGATACAAAGTCATCTCGCTCACCTTGAATAACAATCGAGGTTTCAGCATCAACTTGCGAAGCAGGTTTACTAGCAGGAATTCCACTTACTAATACGGTTCGCGATTCGATGAGATCGGCAGCATGATCACGAGATCGCGCCAAACCACGACGAACGAGCTCTGCATCAAGACGTGTCTTCATAACTTAATTACTTGCCATCGATCGACCGGAGCGCCTCTTCAAGTTGTGCATGGATCTGCTCATACGCAGCGCCATGTTCATTGAGATCTAAAACTTGCACCAAGGCAATGGCTTCGCGAAGTTCTTCTAGATCGTTCTGTGAGCTTTCGATTGAAGAGTTCTCATTCATGGCATAACCGTACCTATAACTTGCGCAATTGGCTCGCTTCCACCTGCCAACGACTTGCAAGTCCTGTCGGGGCTTGCCAAAACCTACGCCGAACTGCCCCATCAATCGAGACCCAATCATCGACGCTTAACCGCAGCGCTCTCTTTCTGGTTGCGGCCGACCACACTGCAATATCCAAAGTATCAACCTCGCGCTTCTTTCCGCGGTTCTGAGAGCGATCAATGACGACCCGGAATTCGACGACAACATCACCACTTGGAAGTACTCGCTCCTGCGGCTGGTTGCTCACTCTTCCTTCGAGAAAAACTTCATTGCGCGGATTTCGCATCGGATCTATTGGATCGGAAACTTCATTTGATCCGCTCTTACTCTTTGAAGCTGTCTTGGAAGCTGTCTTGGAAAATGCGCTCATCACAAACCTCTCACTCGTGAACCACTTATGGAATGGTGAGATTAGTTATCGACCGCTATGAACTATTTCGTGAACAGAGCATCTGTGTAGAAAATCCATATGTTAATTACTATTCAAATCGTCCGTAGGAGTGACTAAAAAGTAAAACACCATAAAAAAAGAGCGCCCTCGCTTTGAACTTAATCAAAACGCTGGCGCTCTTTATAAATGATGTCCGGCGGCGATCTACTCTCCCACAAGGTCCCCCTTGCAGTACCATCGACGCTGAGAGGCTTAGCTTCCGGGTTCGGAATGGGACCGGGCGTTTCCCTCTCGCTATGGCCGCCGAAACTCTT
>CAIMBV010000078.1 GCA_903839355.1 uncultured Actinomycetes bacterium | reverse complement strand
CAGCAGAGCTCGTCGAGAGCGTCTCGTGCACAATCGCAATAGATGCAACGCGGCGAACCGCTTCAGCGAGTGCTGCACTTGCCGTTGGATCTTCAACACGGCGCGATTGCAAACGCAAGAGTGCAGATACTGTCTGCAAATTATTTTTAACACGGTGATGAATCTCGCGAATGGTTGCATCTTTAGATACCAGTGCACGATCGCGTCGGCGCAGCTCAGTGACATCGTGAACCAAAACTATAGAACCAATGCGATCGCCGCCTTCGATCAATGGGATAACAAGTAGGTCGACAATCCCGTTGCCATTATCAAAATCAGCACGGCGCAGCGTCTTGCCACTTAAGATCGAGCTCCAACTCTCCTCACTTGGAGAAGTTTGCGGACGCTGCAAAGTGTCGAAAATTGCACCCAACTGGGTTCCTTCGATCTCGTTATCCCAACCCAAGCGGCTAATTGCAGAACGTGCATTAGGGCTGGCGTATGTTGCCACACCAAGGGCATCAAGACGGACCAGGCCATCACCAACGCGAGGGGCATACTCCGCCTGATAAATGCTGTCTTGAATCGGGAAGGTGCCCTCCGCGATCATGCGGAAAACTTTGTGAGCGATCTCGCGATAGTTGATTTCAAGCGGCGATGCAGAGCGCATCGCTACTGCGTTGCGGTGGCGCGAAATGACCGCAATCGTTTGTCCATCGAAGTGAACAGGAACGGTCTCCTCTTTAATCAAGATATCTCCAACCATCTCAGGTTCGGCATCTCTAATAATTGATCCTGTCGACAGAGTCTGATCAATCCTTGCGTTCTTACCCCAGGTGAGTTCCTGCCCAATTACATCTTGGGCAAAGACAGTTGGCGCGGTCGTCGGACGAATATGGGCAATCGCGATATGACCTTCGGGCCAGCTCTGATAATCCTTGCGGCGCGGCACCCAGAGGATTAGATCCGAGAATGAGATATCGGAGAGCAACTGCCACTCCGAGACCAACTCCGACAGACGCTCTCGGTCCTTGACCGTTAAAGCGGTATGCGAATAGGCGAGATCACTTCGGGAGCTAATCGCCAATGTTCACACCTGTCTGTTGCGGTTTCTGGCTAAGCCAGTGAAGCGGCAATCTTAGCAATCTCCCTTCGCTTTGGATCTTTGACCTTTAACGCACCAAAGACCTTGCTCTCTTTAGAAGTTCCCAATTGGCTCTCTCGCAGGATGTATCTGCTCTCCCCTGTCGTCAAAGTCAGAAATCTAGCTTCCCACTCACGCAACTCTCTGGAATGGCCAGCCAGAATGCATACAAAGACAACTGGTAAACGCTTTTGAAGTAGGGGGTACTCACGCATGAATTGGGAGAGCTCAGCCATGCTCGCGGCGGTTGATTTGCTTAGGTAAACCAAGTGGGTCGCCCTATCTAGAACATTGTTCACAAGCGATCCATGCCAACGACGATCAGCGGTGGCCTCTGCCAAACCGGGCAACACGCCAAGATCGACAACTGCGGTTTCTCCTCCATCTGGAATATGTGTGGGTCGCTTCTCTCGGTCAAGCGGAATTATTTCGACCGAGCTCTTGGTCAGTTCATCTCGTAATGGGATCACTCCATGTGACCTGATATCTGCATCGATCAAAAGTGTTGCGCCCCGCATTGCCAATTCGCGCGATAGAGCTGTGGCAAATCTAGTTCTGCCAGGCGCTCCAGTACTGCCAGTTACCGCTATGACTTTACGTTCTCGCACTGGCAGAAGGGCATTGCGATTAATTCTCTTGGAAGGATTAATTGAGAGATCGCGCGATTGCCTAACCTGCGGAAGGGTTGTGAAATCCGCCAATGGCGAATCAACTGGCGCCAAACCTTCACTGGGAGATGTTGTCTGCAACATGGGGGCTCGGAGATTTCCTCGAATAGTCGCCATCATCTCGTGAGAGTTAAACCCAACATGGTCAAGCGAGATCACCGTAATTGCCGGCTCATCTAATTCCTGAATCAAGTTTGGCGAAATACCAGGTAACTCGCTCTCATAAATAATCACTGTGCGTATTCCCGAACCTCGCTGCTTCATAAAAGTCATGAGGGAATTGGCATCAAAAGCTCTATAAATTATGTTCCAGCCCTGAGAGAAGAGAAGTTGCGCGAGAAAGTCCTCGCGGTCAGCATCAGGAATCGCAGTTACAACTTCTAGCTGTGGAATCTCAGAACGGGTCACGAGCAAGCACCAATCTTCCTTGAGATTCTGCGGTCACAATTATCGATGTGACTGTTGAGTTTGCCGAAAGACTCACTGCAACACTTCCACCGAGGGCGCGAGATTTATCATCTATGTACTGAACTGGAATGCGATGAGCGACCAGCGCTGGTAAGACACCTTGGTCCTTTGGGATCACATAAACATCGACCAAATCCCCCACCGCTAAATCGGCCGGTAGATCATCTACCGCAACACCGATCGGTAAAAAGGTAGAGGTGGAATTTGAACTTTGTTGCGTCACATCGGTGACAGCTATTAAGTCGCCGGGTTCTAGCAATCGGGTGGCAAACTTCCCCGTGACGGAATCGCTCTTGCTCTCATAATGCAGCGCATCCTCGGTCAGGTCTACTTTCACAAGCTTTACATCGTTAGAAGTTATACGACTTCCATTAGGGATTGAACCCGTTGCCATCCAAACCAGCGTCGAGGGTTGGGAGTTAAGTAGAAGCGACAAGGCAAGCAATGAGAAGAGAAGCCCACCAGCAGCCAGAATTCTGCGAAAATTCCTCTGTATAAATTTCTGTATATCGTCCATGGGAGATGGATACCTAATCCCCAATAAATCTGCGTTTCTTTATCCACACTCCATTTTCATCCTTTCGGATGATTTGAATTGGTGAGCGAGGTGGGAGTTTTGCCCCATGAGCGCAGAACAATTACGAAGCACCGATTTAGCACCACGAATCATCCGATTTCCAAGACCCGGTCAGCTAGAGCCCAGCGTCGATCTTCGCATCGCACCAACTCTGCAACTTCTCACGCCAGTTGATCTCAAAATCCAAGAGAACGCACGAAAGCTCTTCCTGGTACCCACTCCACAACATCTTGAAGGGGAAGATGCTGACAGTGAGTACCTACCTAAGCCATCACCGCTTTCTGAACTTCCTCCACTTAAAGAAACAGTGCACCGCTACGTACTTGGAATAGTTGAGATCTGGGGTGGCAGGCGACAACCAATGCAGCTAGCCCGGCTCTCCCACCGAATTGTTTACTCAAAGATCACGGCAGCAGCAGGTAGTCATCGCGAGATTCCAAAGATTCGCAAGATTTACATCACCGAGCCAATTGAAGGAGTTGCCGAAACCACTGTCACATTGCGATTCAATGATCGAGTGCGCTCTTTAGTATTGAGATTTGAAGGAGTAGATAAGCGCTGGTTGTGTACCGAGTTGGTGTTGCTCTAACTATTAAATTCCTGCTGCGCCTGCATCAACCCTTTTTCAATTAAGCACTCAACTGCTTGCGCGCTTTGAGCGATAAAATCAGGAAGCTCTTTCTGCTCAGCAGTTGAGAAAGGTTTTAGCACCCAATCGGCCGGTGCTTGTGGGCCAGAGGGGCGACCTACTCCTAAGCGGATTCGGAAGTAGTCGGGGCCCGCAAAGTGTTTGGTGATGTCCTTGAGACCATTATGGCCATTATCCCCGCCAGCTTGTTTGATGCGGATCGCACCGAATGGCAGATCGATCTCATCTTGAACAACGATTACTCGCTGGACCGGTACTTTGTAGAAATCGGCAAGTGCTTTGAGAGGCGCGCCAGATTCATTCATGTATAGCTTTGATTTTGCGACAGTGAGAGGAATTTGGCCTAAGTAAATATCTGCAATTTCCGTGCGGGATTTATGTGAGGTAAATTTTGAATTACTCGCCAAATAGTTGATGACCATCTGACCGATGTTGTGGCGAGTTTTGGCATATTGATCGCCGGGGTTTCCGAGTCCGAAAACCAGCCAGCGATCAGCCATGGTGAAGAGTTAAGTCGCTACTTATTCTTTTGGAGCAGCTGCTGAAGTTGCTTCGGCAGCAGGTGCAGCAGGAGTCTCAGCGTCAGAAGATGTTGAACGCTCTGACAAGTGAACAACAACGAGCTCTGGATCAGAAACAAGTGTTGTACCAGCAGGAAGTAGAACATCTGCAGCGGTTT
>CAIMBV010000077.1 GCA_903839355.1 uncultured Actinomycetes bacterium | reverse complement strand
CCGCGGTCGAACTTGTTGCACCTGTCGATTCCATCGTTAAAGTGGTTCGAGTCGTGGGATATGTAAACGGAGTTCCTGGATTTATCGCAGCGCCCGGCGTAGTAAACGGAGCTTCCGAAGTTCTCATCCATATCTTTGGAGATGCAAACGGTAAGCATGCTCGAAGCGCATTCGGCGTTGCAGAACTGCCACTGGATGCTCCAGTTGAAATCGAACTCACCGTTGAAGTAGAGGGCTAACTCCCCTTACTCTCCAGTCTGGATTGGCTTGTTCTGTAACTGGCTGAATTAAAAAATGATCGATGCAGAATTACCGAGCGCGCTTTAAGAGGCGCTCGGTATCTGTAACAAGCACGGCACGAGGTTCTAGCTTTACCCAACCACGCGCAGCGAAGTCTGCAAGCGCTTTATTAACGGTCTCGCGTGATGCACCGACCAACTGAGCTAACTCTTCTTGAGTGAGATCGTGATTAACGTGTAGCCCATCATCCTTTTGAATGCCAAAACGCTCACCGAGATCCATGATTGCTTTGGCAACCCGACCTGGAACATCAGCGAAGACTAGGTCTGCCAAAATTTCGTTGGATTTGCGTAGACGTTGTGCCAGGCGGCGCAAGAGTTCTAAAGAGGTTTGTGGGTTGGTTGTGACAAGACCAATCACTGCATCGTGCGCGAGTGAGACCAAACGAGCATCGGTGACAGCAGTAGCCGTGGATGTACGTGGTTCTGGGTCAAAGAGTGAGAGCTCACCGAACATTTCGCCAGGTCCAAGGATAGAGAGCAGATTTTCGCGTCCATCGCTGCTGGTTGTTCCTAATTTAATTTTTCCGTGAACGACAACGTATAAACGGTCGCCTTCTTGACCCTCTTTAAAGAGAACCTGGCCCTTGTTGAGTTTGAGAGCCACCATAGAACTGCGAAGTTCGTGCGAAGCTTCATCATCAAGCGCGCTAAAAAGTGGTGCTTGGCGAATGATTAGGTCATCTTCTTTTTGGGTCACGAGCAGACCTTACAACCTCAATCGTTAGCGCTCCAATCGTCTCTTGAGCGCAATCCCGTAGGCTTGCGGCATGCGCCAAACCCACGAGACGTTTGAAGCAAAGCGCAAGCGTGCACGCGCGATCTATCGTATTTTGACCAAGCACTACCCGAATGTGCGCTGTGAATTAGATTTTAAAACCCCATTCCAGTTGCTCGTCGCCACCGTCCTCTCAGCTCAATGCACGGATAAGCGGGTCAACCAGGTCACGCCTACCCTTTTCAAGAAATTTGGGAAGCCCACTTTGATGGCCGGAGCCAAAATTTCGGAGATTGAATCCATCATTAGGCCACTTGGTTTTTATCACGCGAAGGCCGCTCACTTGAAGTCGCTGAGTGAACGAATCACCACTGTGTATGGATCAGAAGTTCCGGGTGAGTTGGATGAACTCATAACCCTGGCGGGTGTGGGGCGAAAGACCGCCAATGTTGTTTTGGGCCATGCCTTTGGTATCCCAGGAATTACAGTTGATACACACTTCGGTCGATTAAGTCGCAGATTTGAGTGGACTGACTCTATGGATCCGGTCAAAGTTGAGCATGAGGTTGGTGCGCTCATTCCGCAAGCGGAGTGGACCAACCTCTCACAGCGCATGATCTGGCATGGCCGTCGAATATGTCACTCTCGCAAACCTGCTTGTGGTGCCTGTCCGTTAGCCAAACTCTGTCCTTCATTTGGAATTGGAGAGGTCGATAAGATCAAGGCCTTACAACTGGTGAAGAGAGATGAGGATTTTCGATGAAGCGGTTCGTGCTCGCATCCATTCTTGTTCTTGGAACACTCCTGGCTCCAGTGCCAGCACAGGCAAAAAGTGGGGTAGTAGTCGGTTGTTCATCAATTTCGGTCGATCGATCGGTAACCAAAGGTATATCCCTGCCTTGTCTTGATAACAAGTCCAAGGTGATTTACCAAGCGATTCGTGGGCCGGTGTTAGTGAATGTCTTTGGGTCGTGGTGTGAACCGTGCAATCAAGAGATTCCACATTTTCTTGATCTTCAGGCGCTCCACAAGGTTTCGATCGTGGGAATCGATGTTGAAGAGACCAACATGCAAGCAGGGCGGAATTTCGTTATTAAAAAGGGAATGAGCTGGCCCATCCTCTTCGATACCACGAGCGTGACTCGAGGAATTTTTGGATTAGGAGTTCCAGTTACCTGGTTTATCGACGCGCAGGGCAAGGTGGTTTATAAGCAGATCGGTCTGATTACATCTACTGCAGAGCTTAAATCTGAGGTGAGTAAATATTTGAAGATTAAGTTATGAAAAATTGGGTTGATGTCTTCTTCATCCTCGCTCTTCTGCTCTCCTTCTTTCAAGGCTATCGAGCAGGTTTTCTAACGACCATCTTCACCTTCGTGGGTTATATCGGCGGAGGTCTTCTAGGACTTACGATCGGACTTCATCACTTTCACTCCCACGGAGTGTCACGGTTCGTTTACTTGTTTCTTGCAGTGGTTATTGGTTCATCACTCGGCGAAGCGCTCTTTCGAAGTATCGGAAAGTTATTCCACAAGAAGATCCTCTTCGCACCATTTTCATGGATCGACTCACTGTTAGGTGCTGCCTTCTCAATACTTCGTACCACGATCATGCTCTTGGTTCTAGGCCATCTTCTGTTAGTAACTCCGTGGAGTTGGGTACACCAGATTCCTAAGAGCGAGATTTACTCCAAGCTCAATGCAGAGGCGCCTTCGATTATCACCGACATAACAAAGCGGGCCAACTTCCAAATTCACTAAGAAATCTCAGGAAGTTCCCATTGCCTCTTCGGTTACCTTCTCTACCATCACTCAATGATGAAAAAGACTCTCGCCAGCGCCTTTGCACTTGTTGTTATCTCTGCAATCTCCGGGACGGGAGCGCATGCTGCGACTAGCGCTGCGACCGCTGGCGGGATCTGTACCAAAGCCGGTGCGGTGGCAACTATTGCCGGCAAGTCGTACACCTGTACCAAAGTTCTTAGTGGCAAATTGGTATGGGCTCCAACCACTCTTGGTGGAGCAAAGCCTCAAATCACTGGAGCAACTGGTGGCGATGGTGGACCCGGTGATGGTGGACCCGGTGATGGTGGACCAGGCGATGGTGGATTTAGAAACGGTGGACCTGGTGATGACCATGGCAAGAACTTCGCGGCACTTCAAGCAACCATGAAAAAGTACAACGCATGTCTGGTCGCACATGGTGGAACTGCGGTGGCTGGTCCTGGTGGATTCCGCGGCCCACGACCATCTTCCGGAGCGCGACCTACTACTCCTCCAGTTCAACCAAGCTTGAGCGCAACTCAGAGTAAAGCGGTGGCAGCATGTGCCTCACTCGCTCCGAAGTTCGGCTTCCGCGGAGATCACTAATTAATCTTCAGACTTACCGCTCCGCAGACCTTCTCCAATAAGTTTCATGACATTTGGATCTGCCAGGGTAGTCGAATCTCCAACTGCACGATTTTCGGCAACATCACGAAGTAAGCGACGCATAATTTTTCCACTCCGCGTCTTGGGTAGTTCATTGACCACCAAGATTTGCTTTGGACGCGCAATCGCACCAATCTCTTTAGTGACATGAGCCTTCAAGTCTTTGATTAACTCTTCGCCGCCTACGCTAGGAATTCCCCCACGCAAAATTACAAAGGCAACGATAGCTTGACCGGTCATCGCATCATTTGCTCCAACAACGGCGGCCTCTGCCACGTTGTGATGTGAGACCAACGATGATTCAACTTCAGTCGTAGAAATTCGATGGCCCGATACATTCATTACATCATCAACTCGACCCAATAGCCAGATCGCTCCATCTTCATCTAACTTAGCACCGTCACCCGCAAAATATTTTCCTGGAAAACGTGACCAGTATGTTTCGCGATATCGCTCTGGTTCACCCCAAACACCGCGTAACATCGATGGCCATGGTTCAGTAAGTACTAAATACCCACCATTTCCATTTGAGACTTCACGCCCCTCATCATCAACAACCTTTGCACTAATTCCTGGAAGTGCCGCCATTGCAGATCCCGGCTTAGTCGCTGTAACTCCAGGTAGGGGCGAAATCATTAGCCCGCCGGTCTCTGTCTGCCACCAGGTATCTACTATCGGACAACGATTCCCACCAATAACCTCGCGATACCACATCCAGGCCTCGGGATTAATTGGTTCCCCGACAGATCCGAGCAAGCGCAATGAAGTCAGATCACTGTCTGCGGGATACTCCTCACCCCACTTCATCCAGGTACGAATAAGTGTTGGAGCTGTGTACAAGATTGTTACTTTATATTTTTCAATCAACTGAAAGAGGCGATGCTTAGTCGGTGAATCGGGTGTTCCTTCATACATGACCTGTGATGCACCATTGATCATCGGACCGTAGACAACATAAGAGTGTCCAGTAATCCAGCCGATATCTGCGGTGCACCAATAAACATCACTCGTTGGCTTAAGATCAAAGACCGCGCGATGAGTAAATGAAGTTTGAGTGAGGTACCCACCAGTTGTGTGGAAGATTCCCTTTGGTTTTGCAGTAGTTCCAGATGTGTACAAGATGAAAAGAACTTGTTCTGAATCGAAACTCTCTGCAACATGTTCCGCGCGCTGTCTTTCGACGATCTCGTGCCACCAGATATCGCGCCCTGCACTCCAGGCAACATCTTGCGATGTGCGCTTAACGACCAAGACATTTTTAACGTTGTGCTTCCCAGCTGCCAGCGCCTCATCGACAACAGGCTTGAGCGGGAATGCCGATCCTTTACGAAAGCCTCCATCAGAGGTGATAACCAGAGTTGCATCGGCATCTTGAATTCGACTGATCAATGCGTCGGCACTAAATCCGCCGAAAACCACGGAGTGAGCCGCGCCAATACGGGCGCAGGCCAACATTGCAACAGCCGCCTCCGGAATCATCGGCATATAGATTGCAACGCGATCTCCGGCACTCACTCCAAGTTCCGTGAGGGCATTTGCTGCCTTCTTAACCTCCTGCAGCATCTGGGCGTAGGTAATAGTTCGAGTGTCGCCGGGCTCACCCTCAAAGTAGAAGGCGACGCGCTCTCCTCGACCTTCAAGGACGTGTCGATCGAGACAGTTATAGGAGGCGTTGAGCTTTCCCCCCACAAACCATTGGGCAAAAGGAGCTTGCCAATCTAGGACTCTCTCCCACTTTTGATCCCACTCGAGGTACTCCGCTTGCTTGGCCCAAAAGGCGAGGCGATCTGCCTCCGCCTCCTGGTAGATGGCGGCTTGGGCGTTCGCCTGGGCGGCAAACTCGGGGCTAGGTGGAAATGTGCGATCTTCGTACGAGAGATTTTCCAAGGAACTCATAGCGGTGAGGCTACCTGCGCCGCTTGCCCCGTACAAGGAATCGAAGCAATGAAAAAAATCCTGGGAAATTAATGTGACGCATCCCACATTTTTGGGGCTGAGCGAGGATACTAAATATGGGTCATCAGAGTTGATGGCTGCAGGTTATTCACTAGGGAGAACTAGATATGGCAAATGATCGCATGGTTGCTAACCCAGCACCGTTAGGTCTTGCGGCATTCGGGGTTACAACCTTCTTGTTAAGCAGTTCAAACGCTGGCCTCTGGCATAGCGTCGCGGGCTCAGCAGTGATGGGAACGGCCCTCTTTTATGGTGGACTAGTCGGCATCTTGGTAGGCATCATGGAATTTATGCGCGGAGATACCATCGGGGCTACCTTCTTCGGCTCATTCGGAGCCTTCTGGCTATCGCTCTGGTATTGGATGAGCCACCCAGCTATTCAGGCACCTGGTGCACTAGGTGTCTTCATAATGTGCTTCGCAGTGAGCTCCTTCGTCTTTTGGATGGCGGTCATGAAGCGGAGCATCCATCACAACCTCTTCGGATTCCTTCTCACCCTCACCCTCATCTTCCTCTCTTACGGCAATTGGGCCGGTGGTCACTCGGGCGCGCTCAAGACCGGCGGATGGCTCGGCATGATCACTGCCATCGTTGCGCTTTATATCGGCGCAAAGCAGTTGATCAATGAAGAATATGGAAGAGATCTACTTATGTAGGTAACTTGCCTCTTGCCTCTCGATATCCACAGCGAGGTCGACTCCACACTCACGGGGTCGACCTCGTCTTATTTGTCGCGATTGCTGGCATTTTTGCCGACCTAACACGTGGCTGCGCCACCTACTGGCGCAGAATCGATCAAAGGGGGCATTGTGTTTGCAATATTTAATGGAGCTTTCAAGGTAGTCGCGCACTTACACACTCTTGAGGTAGCGGGTCGTTGGCTGCTTAAAGGAGGCCACGCTTTGGCACATTCCAATTGGGGGTTGCTCGGCATCGACCGCTTACTGAGCCATTTCGGCATTAATTAATTAAATCTGGCCGGATCTGGCCAGAAAGAGCTCGGCAGTTTTCCAATCCACCCCAAAATGTGGTGGGATTAGCCGTAAGCAAGACAGCCTGACCCAACGTTGAGCCAGTGGAGTCCTCTTACAGCCGACCATAACCTCACTTTGGGAGAAGATCACTCATGCCAATTGCAACCCCGGAAATTTATGCACAGATGTTGGATCGTGCGAAGGCTGGCGCTTTCGCCTACCCCGCAATCAACGTCTCTTCTTCACAGACATTGATCGGTGCGATCCGCGGATTTGCCGAGGCAGAGTCAGATGGCATCATCCAAATCTCTTGGGGTGGAGCGGAATACCTCTCGGGTTCAACAGTTAAGAACATGGTCGATGGAGCAGTTGCTCTCGCCGAGTTCGCACATATCGTCGCCAAGAACTACAAGGTAAATATTGGTATTCACACCGATCACTGCCCAGCGGAGAAACTCGATGGCTTCATGCGTCCGCTTCTCGCCTTCGGTGCTGATCGTCTGAAGTCAGGCAAAGCACCATTATTCAATTCTCATATGTGGGATGGCTCTGCTGTTTCAATGCCAGAGAACATGAGCATCGCTAAGGAACTTCTTGAGAAGTCAAAAGCTGCAGGAACAATTCTTGAAATTGAGATTGGTGTAGTTGGTGGAGAGGAAGATGGCATTGAGGCAAAGCATGATGCCAAGTTGTATTCGACTCCAGAGGATGCACTGCTTACTGTAGAAACACTCGGTACCGATCCTTCTGCCCGCTACATGGTCGCTGCAACATTCGGAAACGTCCACGGTGTTTATAAGCCAGGAAATGTAGTTCTACAACCAAAGATTTTGCAGACGCTGCAAGATGCAGTCGCTGCAAAGCTTGGACTACCTGCAGGATCAAAGCCAATGGATCTCGTCTTCCACGGTGGCTCTGGCTCCTTGCTCTCTGAAATCCGCGAATCACTTGATTACGGTGTAGTTAAGATGAATATCGATACCGATACTCAATATGCCTTTACTCGCCCAATTGTTGATCACGTCTTTAAGAACTATGACGGCGTGCTCAAGGTTGATGGCGAAGTTGGAAATAAGAAGGCTTACGACCCACGTGCCTGG
>CAIMBV010000076.1 GCA_903839355.1 uncultured Actinomycetes bacterium | reverse complement strand
CCATCGTTCGATTGATATTCCAAATCGAATCGTTGCGGCAATTGGAAATCCACTTGGATCGTCGACATCTGCCAGGTACGACCGATTGCATCCTTTGCCTGGACGGAGATCTTCGGGCCATAGAAAGCCGCACCCTCTGGATCTAGCACCAATTCCAAGTTCTGCTTTGTTGCCGCTTGTCGAAGCGCTTCGGTAGCTGCTTCCCAATCCTCATCAGAGCCAACCGACTTAGCTGGATTGCGAGTTGAGAGCTCTAGATAGAAATCATCGAGACCGTAATCACGTAAGAGATTAAGCACAAAGGTGAGAAGTGAGTCGAGTTCTCCCATCATCTGATCTTTGGTGCAATAGATATGGGCATCGTCTTGAGTAAACCCACGAGCGCGAGTTAATCCATGAATGACGCCCGACTTCTCGTAGCGGTACACAGTTCCAAACTCAAAGAGACGAAGCGGAAGTTCACGATATGAACGGCTACCAGATTTGTAGATCAAGTTGTGGAATGGGCAGTTCATCGGCTTCATGTAGTACTTCTGGCCTTGGCGTTTTACCGTGCCATCGGCGTGCAATTCCTCATCCATGATCATGGGTGGATACATGCCCTCGGAGTACCAATCCAAGTGACCAGATGTCTCAAAGAGTGCAGCCTTAGTGAGGTGAGGTGAATAGACGAATTGATATCCCTCTTCTTCGTGGCGACGACGTGAATAATCTTCCATCGCTCGACGAACGATTCCGCCTTTAGGGTGAAATACGGCTAGACCGCTGCCAACTTCTTCAGGGAAAGAGAAGAGATCTAACTCTGCGCCGAGACGACGATGATCGCGCTTTTCTGCTTCTGCCAAGAGAGTCAAGTAGCCGTCCAGCTCTTCTTGCGATGGCCATGCTGTTCCGTAGATGCGTTGAAGCATTGGGTTCTTCTCGGATCCACGCCAGTAGGCGCCAGCGGAACGCATCAATTTAAAAGCTGGGATTAATTTTGTGGAAGGCAGATGCGGACCACGACAAAGGTCTTTCCATGCTGGTTCGCCATCGCGGCCAAGATTGTCATAAATAGTAAGTTCGGCGCCGCCAACTTCAACGCTCGCTTCGCTATCTCCACCCTTGATTCCGATGAGTTCGCACTTATACGGCTCTTGGGCGAGTTCTACGCGCGCTTCTTCTTCGGTAACAACGCGACGTCGAAAACGTTGTCCCGCTTTAATGATCTTGCGCATTGCGCTTTCAAGCTTCTCTAAATCTTCTGGCGTGAATGGTTTTGTTGGATCAAAGTCATAGTAGAAGCCATCAGTAATCGGAGGCCCGATTCCTAGCTTGGTCTCTGGGAAGACTTCCTGGACCGCCTGCGCCAAGACGTGCGCTGTCGAGTGGCGAAGTACGCTCAGTCCATCGGGTGAGTTAATAGAAATGGATTCGATCTGATCGCCATCGGAGAGTTCAGTCCAAAGATCGCGGATCTCGCCATTAATTCGAGCGACAACGATTTTCGGGTTGTCAGCGAAGAGATGCGTTGGGCGCTGATCGGATTCAACCACCCGTGCTTCTCCATCGACCGTAATCTTGATCTGTGCCATGTTCGAATACTACCTAACCACCCAGCAGATCCGCGCTTATTCGAGAGCGGAGCGATTGAGAGGCCCAAAGGTTAGGCAGTTGGCGAGAATCAATACTTGTGACCACCGAGGCGATACGCAGCGAGGACAGTGCGATTGCCGAGTTTATTTTTGCCAGGTCATGGTGCGAAATCTCTGACTCCCTGAGATACCCAGATTGAAGAGCGAAACCTCGAACTACACCGGGTAAGACATCTCTTCCGGCTTTGGGCGTCACCCACTCATCGTCGATCAGAAATGCATAGTTGCAGGTATAGCCCTCGGTCAAAAGTCCGCGCTCATCGATCAAGATCGCCTCATCGAAACCACGCTCCGCGAGGGAGTTAACCTTTTG
>CAIMBV010000075.1 GCA_903839355.1 uncultured Actinomycetes bacterium | reverse complement strand
GGCCGAAGGACTCGCTATTCGATCCGAAGAGCGCAGATGGTAAGCGAGTGGCGGCTCTATATGCCACGATTTATAAAGAATCTACCTACTCCACACGATGATCCTCTCGCCGCGGAGCGTCAAACTCACCACCCGAAGTGGAACCGAGATAAGTCGCACGCTGCCGCATAGGTATATCCGCACCATTGGTGCGTGGTGCTTCGTTGATCATTTTGGACCCACAACTCAAAGCGATGCGATGAGCATCGCCACGCATCCGCATACGGGGTTGCAGACGGTGAGTTGGTTATTTGCTGGCGAAGTAGAGCATCGCGACTCGCTAGGCAGTGTGCAGATCATTAAACCTGGAGAACTTAATTTGATGACGGCTGGACGAGGTGTTGCCCACTCCGAACTCTCTACCGAGAACTCAACCGTTGCTCATGGGGTCCAGTTGTGGACAGTTCTACCCGATCGAGATCGCAACAGCGCTCCACTCTTCGATCACTACGGAGAATTGCCAGAGTTTCAACGTGGAGATCTCAAGATTCGGTTATTTATCGGCGAACTCTTCGGCGAAAGATCACCGGCTCGCATCTTCAGCGAGTTATTAGGCGCCGAAATTTACATATCGCCGGGGGCTACTGCAGAGATTCCTTTGAAAACAGGGAATGAATATGGAACCCTGCTTGTCGAAGGAGACTTGTCGGTCGATACTGCGGAGGTACCCTTAAAGAGTCTGCATTACAGTCCAGCAGGAAAGTCATCACTGCAGCTAAGCACTAAAAATGGGGCTCGCATCATCTTCCTCGGCGGCGAACCTTTTCCTGAAGAGATAGTGATGTGGTGGAACTTTATTGGTCGATCACATGAAGAGATTGAAGAGATGCGCACCAGGTGGAACAACGAAGATCCAAGCATCCCAACTTTTCAAGCAGCGGTAGAAGGCCGAATTCCAGCCCCCGAAATGCCTAACCTGCGATTACATCCACGAGGGAATGTAACTCCTCCGCTTATTTAACTTTAAAACTTACCGACACCGTGACGGTTACAGTCTTTGGAATTGTCGTGGTGTCATACATTCCCCCACCAGATGTATCTACCGAATCGGGTGAAGTTACTTGAACAGGTCCACTTGAGACCGCAATAACACTTCCCAATTTAGAGCCAACTGCCTTGGTCATAGATATTCCGCGAGCTTTCGCATCGACCATGGCCTGCGCAAGTAAGGTGGGACGTAGCGCAGCTAGATTAGAGACATAAAATTGTGGTCCGTAATTGTTTATGTTCACACCAGTCTGCAGAAGTTTTCCAATGCCATTGCTCAATGAGTTAACGAGATTGACATCTTTAGATCGAACGGTCAGATTCTGGTTTGCTTGATAGGAGAGAACTCGTCCAGTTGGGTTGCCATTAATGTATTCATTAATTGCATTTGTATTGACGCCACCAGTTTCAATTGCAGCAGCAGGGATACCACCAGCGACCAAATAATTAGTAAGTGCAGCTACGCTCTTTTCAACTTTAGTTACTGCAGCAGCTGCGCTCTGCGAACTCTCTTGTGCATTGAGAGTCCACACTGCATTGTCTGCTGTCGCATTAGTGCGAGCTTGTCCCGTAACCGTAACCGAATTACCTGCGCGGGCTGCTAATCCTTGGCCAACCAAACTCAGTCCATAGCCGGTCCCAAAAGCAAGGATGATCGCCGAGACAATCAGGCTGTAGACCTTTGGCGAGATACGACGGGGTTTATCGAATTCGTTCATAATCTAAGAGTAGAGCATCTCTCTTACGATTAACTTTCGGGATAGTGGCTAGTGCTAAGTGCTACCCCTAAAGTGACCACAATTCACGCTCTGTGGTCACGGGAACACCGCGCAGCGCAGACTCATCAATTGCTAGGGAGACGAGGTGATCTTGGCAAGCCTCCCGCAATGGATATGGAGCACTATCTGTTCCGGCGATCCAGTGAGCCATGCGAACTAACATGGTTCCGATCGCGATCTCCTCATCCATTAAGCGCAATCCAACAAATGGATTCATATAAACAACTCTGCCGTTTAGCGATATATGTTCGGTATCAAAACCATCAAGATTGAGGTCGTGTCCCAGTTGATAACGACGGAACTCTGACTCAACAATGGTTGGGCCATCTGTAAGAGCGATCAAGGTGTCATCTACGATCTCGCCCGCGCTTCCGCGAATCACTATACGGCGTCGACGTAACTGGTTATGCCATTGATTTTCTACGAAGTTATAGATTGCCGATTTACCTGCACCAAAATCGATAGTTGCAATAGTCGTGACTCTTTCTTGTGCAGATAGATCGTCATTCCAGCCTTCGCGTGAAAGAGGATCGATGAGCGGAGCAAAGAAGTTGTGGGCGTGAACCGTCGTGGGCTCAAATCCCGCTCTGAGGTAGCCACGAGCCATTGAGACCGCGTGATATCCGTGCGTAGAAGAGACCTCTACGGACGTTGGCTTGCCAATAGCCTCTTGTTCGATCGCGGTCAATCTCGCAGCATGTCCTGGTAGGTATAGATACTGCTCTGCGACCTGCACCAATTCACTACTACCGACTGCAGCCCAGAGCTCACGTAACGCTGGGGCATCTGGCGCCGGAGGAGTTTCGCATAAGACAGGGATTCCCATCGATACAAATTCTTTTACAACTTCTGGGTTTGAAGCCCAAGAGACTGCAACGATTACAAAGTCGGGCCTGGCAAACTGCATAAGTGCGGATATAGATTCGAAGATAGGTATTCCATAATCAGCTTGTAGAGATGCGGCCCGCTCAGAATTGCGAACAACAGCACCCAGAAGTTCAAATTTCTCGGGCATCAGTAACCCCAGCCGAATGAAGAACTCGCTTCTCCAACCAGCGCCAATGATGGCGAATGTACTCACACTTACAACTTAAACTTCACGAGAGGTTGCTGAAGAAGAAATCTAAAGTTCGTTCCCATGAAAGAGATGCCGCAACTGGATCAAAAACCTCAGGGCGATCATTATTAAAGAACGCGTGTTTAGTGCCGGAGTAATCAAAGGCGGTTGCAGCACCTCCGGCAGCCTCTATCTCTCGAAGCGCCTCTTGGATTCCTGGGGCAGCTGAAGTTCCATCCCCTTCTGAGCAGTGAATGAGCGCTGCCTTACCGGAGTAATTGCTCCAAATCGGCGCATGGCGCTCCCACGAGGAGCCAGGGTAGAAACCAACAGTTGCAGTGATCGATGGCGAAAGCGTTCCACTCCAGATAGCCAAACTGCCACCCATGCAAAATCCAACTACACCTACATGCTCTGTGGAGGTCTCTGGGAGCGAGATTAAATAGTTAGCTGCATTGACGATCTCAGTGCCGGCAAGATCCAACTTCAATTCCATCATTAATTTTTTGGCTGTGTCGGGTTCAGATGCTGCTTGTCCGTGATAGAGATCGGGCGCAAATGCCACAAAACCTGCCGCGGCAAAGCGATCAACTACATCGGTGATGTGTCCGACTAAGCCCCACCACTCTTGAATAACGATTACGGCTGGCCCACTCTCGCTATCAGGAAGTGCCAGGTAACCCTCTCCGCTAACGCCATCGTGGTTATATGTCAGGTGCATTCCCATTTTATTTGCTCCGAGTCTTTCGACCGACTAGATATCCCACTCCAAATCCAATGAGCAAGAGCGTTGCAAAAATTACGAATGTAACTCCGGGACTATGGTCATCTCCGCCTACATCTGAGATATGAGGGCGCATTGAATTCCCGTCATCATCTGCCCAAGCAATCGAGTTCAAGAAAAATAGCGGCGCGAGCGCAACCGCACTTAAAACTCTTCTCTTCACTGAAGCCTCCTAAGTACTTAAGCAACTAGTCTAACTACTGCTTGATCGTGATGGGTAAGTACTTAAGAATGTCTGAGGAAGTTATCGGGCTCAACTCTGCCGCTGCCGCTCTTGCAGCTAATGCATGAGCACTGACCGCCTTAAATATGACTACAACAGCTTCATGAATAGTTTCGGGTCTCCAACTTGCAAGCATCGAACCAATCAGCCCAGCCAGAATATCCCCTGTTCCTGCGGTAGCTAATTCTGGTCCTGCCAGATCATCAACCACCACCAATCCATCTGGGGATGCGACAACAGTGTGTGCTCCTTTGAGTACAACGATGCAATCAAGTTTCTCAGCCATCTCCTGTGCGGATTGTTGCCGCCCTTGCTCGCCTTCACCGATGATGAAACCTAATTTGCGTGCTTCACCCTCGTGGGGGGTGATCACCACAATTTCTGCATTAATCTTCCGAGCTAAACGCATAGCTCCCGCATCAAGGACCGCGAACTTACTACGGGGAATATTGAAGCGCCGCCTTAAAGGTGGAGAGCCTGGGCCAATCACCCATGCATCGACTTTGAGTCCCTTTACCTTTTCTCGCAGAACCACATCTGGGTAAGCACCAGCGACAAGTGCGCGAGTGAAATCATCGCGGCAGATAAAATTTATGTAGCCAGATCCGCCTCTCCTGGCGCCACCGACGCAGAGCACGGCCGCTCCGGAATATTCGGGGCTTCCAGCGACAACGGCAACCGTTCCATGCGAATACTTATTTGAATCACGAGGCAACTTGCGCAAAAATTTCTGATTCATGATGGTCAGTATCCTCTTAGATCCATTGAACTGGAAAGGGGCTGGAATGGGTTTGGAATGGGTTTGGAATGGGTTTGGAAAGGGGAAGTTCTACTTTTTCAGTGCTCAGCCATAGCTTCGCCTTGAACCCCAAAAACGAAGTACACAGCCAGGGCTAAGCAGATAAAGAAGGCCACAATTGGCGCAATCAGAGAGACCACCAGAGCCACTAAATAGGCCACGATGCCAAAGAGCCCTTTACGCAACAGGGATTGAAGTGTGACCCCTGTTGCGTGAGTGGCCAAATGTTCATGCCCCATGAGATGGTGAATGAGCAAGATATACGTAGCCGAGACGTAGACCCAGTTAGCGCAATAGATCCCTATGGCCCACTTAGCGTTTGTTCCCTGGTTGTACCAAATGGCTGCCAGAGAAGTTGTAAAGGGAATCGAGACTATCCCTAACAACAAAGCAAGATTTATAAAGAGTAGTTCCCTATCAGCCATTGCAATTCGATCGAGGATGGAGTGGTGGTTTACCCAACAGATTCCTATAGATAAGAAACTAATGACATACGCAATATATGAAGGCCACTGATGTCCCAAGGCCACTCTGAGATGTCCGCCAGCTACATCAGGCACCTTAAGATTAAAGACTAAGAGCGTTATCGCAACAGCGAATACTCCATCGCTAAAGGCCTCGAGGCGACTTGGTTTCATGGGATTAGTTTGCCTGATTTACTGTCATTTCGGAGTAAACTTTTAATATCCATTCGGAGGCCATATGTCGATCATCGAGTTTCGGGGACTAACTAAGGCCTATAAAGATGTGGTGGCCGTCAATAACCTAACAGCAAAAGCGGAAGCCGGGCGCATCACAGGTTTTCTAGGGCCGAATGGCGCGGGAAAGAGCACCACTCTTAAATGTTTACTCTCGCTTGCGACCCCCAATTCTGGAAGTGCACTGATACATGGGGTTCCATACCAAGCCCTGGTAAATCCAATGCGACAAGTGGGTGCAGTAATTGAATCCGGAGGATACAACCCCTCTCTAAGCGCCATTAGAAATTTAGAGATAATCGCAGCGGCAGCTGGAATCCCTGACGCTCGCGCGGTTGAAGTTCTCAAACTCGTCGAATTATTGGACGTCGCACCGAAGAAAGTTAAAGAATTCTCTCTAGGTATGAAGCAACGCCTCTCGCTCGCCACCGCATTGCTGGGTGATCCAGAAATTTTAGTACTTGACGAACCCTCCAATGGCCTGGATCCCATAGGAATAGCTTGGCTACGTACCTTTCTCAAGAATCTCGCCCATGACGGGCGCAGCATTTTGATCTCCTCACATCAACTGGCAGAAATGCAAAATACCGTCGATGATGTTTTAATAATTCACAAGGGAAAATTGATTACTGAGGGAAGCATGCCGGATGTTATTGGAATTGGCACCCTAGAAGAAGCGTTTATCAGACTGGTAGAAGCCTCATGAGAAACCTTCTTAAATCGGAATTCCGCAAAGTTATCTACACCAAATCCTTTTACGGTTACCTAGTTGGTGCCATTTTTCTTGCACTTCTAGCATCATTCCCTGCCGCATATTCGATCCATGCCCTTAAGTCTCAACTTGATGGGGCCAGCTTGATGGATCCACAGTTGGTCGCTGGGGTCTATGGAAAGGCTATTTCTGGCTACTTATTTACTATGATTCTAGGAATAGCACTCATCGGAAATGAATACCAATCCGGACAGATAGTTTCTACTTTTTTGGCAACGCCTCAACGACTCAAAGTGTTGTGCGCGAAATTGGTCGTTGCTGCTTGTGCAGGTATTTTCATAATGGTCATTTCAACACTCATAGGCTTCGGTGGAGCTTATTTAGGTTTAAGCCACTATCCACATGCAAAAGCCGGTCTATCGATTTTCTTAAACCTGCTGCTAGCAGCAGTAATTTCAGGAGCAGTAATTTCGATTATGGGAGTGGCCATTGGTGCGCTCATCAGAAATGTGAAGGTAGCGCAAGTTGGCGCAATCATTTGGTTATTTGTCGTCGAGAAACTGATTGTTGTTTTTTGGTCGACTGGTGGAAAGTTTTTACCATCTGGACTCATTGTGGGGATGTTAAATGTTCATATCGATTTAAAATCGAGCGAAAGTTTTCTTAATATATCTACCACCAACTATTTTGGGGTTGGCGCATCTATCGCATTAATGTTGGCATACGCCGCCGCCTTTGCATTCATTGGATCTTGGATCACTTTAAGACGCGATGTCGATTGATCGAGTGTCGACGATCTCCGAATACTCGGCGAGCGATGCCCTCACATCGCTCAAGCCGAGTTCGGTTTCTTACTTAAGACCAGCCTTAGATAAAGCTGATACCAAAGAGATGTAGAAGCCCTGCGCTGTGAATGAGGCGCCGGTGATGTTGTTTATATTTGAAGATTGGGCGGCAATTACTTCCTGCTCAAGTAGTGGAATCGCCTGCGAGTTAATCTGCTGATCTCTGAAAGTTCCAACGGGATAGACGGGGGCTGTCACCTTTGTGATTTTGCCGTTCTTAACGGTGACGGATACTTGAACAGCGCCATAGCGAGTTTGGTATGCAGCACCTAGAAAAGTTCCGGATTTCTTGACAGTGGTCTTTGTTGTGGCTTTTACAGTCGCAGCGTTGGATGCATTGACTCCAAGTGGAATCAAAGATGCAAATGCACCGATTCCACAGATTGCCGCTGTCTTACGGAACTTCTGTGATGCCACGTTATAACTCCCTCATTCGTTCTTCTATGAGTGAATTAAAGAGGCTTGATCTGGGAGATTTCTGTGAGACCGCTGAAACTGACCTTCGGATCTGCCCTAATTCTGGGTAGGAAAACCGAGGTTGATCCCGCCATGGCTTGGATCGAGCCAGCGGCTAGTGATGACCTTACCTCGGGTAAAGAAATGGAATCCCTCTGTGCCATGAGCGTGGGAGTCACCAAAGAGCGAAGATTTCCAGCCACCAAAAGAGTAGTACGCAACGGGAACCGGAATTGGAACGTTAATCCCAATCATTCCAACCTCAATCTCATTCTGGAATCTACGGGCGGCGCCACCATCGTTGGTAAAAATTGCAGTGCCATTTCCGTATTCATGTGCATTAATAAGCGCAACGCCCTCTTCATACGACTTAACGCGAACAACGGAAAGTACCGGTCCAAAAATCTCATCGGTATAGATAGTCATATCGGTGCCTACATGATCAAAGAGTGTTGGTCCGAGCCAGAATCCACCGGGTTCGCCATCGACAACAGGATTGCGTCCATCAACAACCAGGGTGGCGCCAGCAACTACTCCTGCATCAACATAGCCCTGAACCTTGTCACGATGCGCTCCTGTGACGAGCGGACCCATGTCACAACCTCTACGACCATCACCTGTGCGCAAACTTGGCATCCGATCTGCGATCTTCTGGACCAGTTGATCGCCGATTGGTTCGACCGCGAGCACGACCGAAATCGCCATACACCGTTCTCCTGCAGAACCAAAACCAGCATTGATCGCTTGATCTGCCGCAAGATCTAGATCGGCATCGGGAAGCACCAACATGTGATTCTTGGCTCCGCCAAGCGCTTGAACGCGCTTTTTATTTTTTGTACCTGTCTCATATATATATTGTGCAATTGGTGTGGATCCCACAAATGAAATGCTCTTGATATCGCGGTGTTCGAGCAGAGCATCAACAGCCTCTTTATCTCCGTGAACCACGTTGAATACTCCATCGGGCAATCCAGCCTCCTTGAGAAGCCCTGCGATGAAGTTGGCGGCAGATGGATCTTTCTCACTTGGCTTCAAAATTACCGTGTTTCCAGCGGCCAGTGCGATTGGGAAGAACCACATCGGAACCATTGCGGGAAAATTAAAGGGAGAGATGATTGCAACGGCGCCCAGCGGCTGGCGAACCGAGTGCACATCGACTCCGCCTGAGACTTGCTCTGAAAATCCACCCTTGAGTAGATGGCCTAAGCCGCACGCAAACTCAACAACTTCCTGACCTCGAGTTATTTCACCTATTGCATCGCTCAACACCTTGCCATGTTCTGATGTGATGATTGCAGCCAGCTCTTCTTTACGAGCGTTGAGAAGCTCTCGAAAGGAGAAGAGAATTGCAATTCTCTTGGTGAGCGAAACTTCACGCCACTCCTTAAAGGCGCTAATCGCTACACCGACTGCACCATCTACGACTTGCCGAGAGGCGAGGTCGACACTTTTTGTGGCAACTCCCGTAGCGGGATCAAAAACCGGAGCGGTACGTTCACTTACTCCAGTCCAGAGTTGGCCATTGATGAAATGAGTGATTCGAGTAGTCATTGCCCAATCTTAAGCGTGAACAATGACCACCGGACACTTTGATTTAGCAGAGCAGCTCTCAGAGACAGAGCCAAGTATTAGATCGGCGAATTTGCTATGTCCCCGTGAACCCATAACCAGCAACTCCGCACCCTTGGATAATTCAACGAGCGTGCGAACCACGCTACCCTCAACAGAGGTGGTCTTTACCTGATCTGCGTGTGGGCCAAAAACGAGTCCCACTCCAGATTTGAGAATTTGATCTGACCAGATTTTGGGATCACTCTCCCCCACGTAGGCGCTCGTTCCAAAACCGACTCCTGCCATATCCAATGGTGACTCGGCATATTCCCAGACGTTGACCACTTCAATTTCAAGTTCTAGTAGCGCCGCATGCTTGGCCGCCCAATTAAGGGCCGCGATGGCCGAAGGGGAACCATCAAAGGCTACGAGTGCGATTTTTGTGCTTGGGGTGGTGCTCATTTTTCTCTCCTCATTCGGTTTTTCAGAGCCACAGGAGATTCGGTCTACGAGGACTCGCTTTCAGTATCCTCCGATTTACCCACATTGAGGCTAAAAATTGGCTTACAAAATCTTGATTTAGTGATAGCCCTAGGGCAAATCACGTATTGCAAAGAGTATGAGACAGCGGATAATTGACGTAAGCGAGCGATGTACCCTTTAAGGAGAAAGCAATGCTTAAGCGCCATGTTCCTTCACATCCCGCCTTCGCCGTTATCGGCAAGACGCGCACTTTGATTTGGGAAGATGGCCTCGAATCACACAAAAGGCCCACAACGATATACGACCCAAGATCTCGGCCTCGTTTTGGTAGCGTAAGCGGGCCTCGATCAACCTCTAACTACGACTATCGCGAAATGTCTTCTGGTTCGAAAGCGAAGTTTCACTTCTTGCCAGGTTGGCTCGAACCAGGTCTTGATAAAAACTATTGCGAGTTGATCTATCACAAGTTACAGAAATTTGATCATATCTACCTAGTTGGAGGTGGAGTGGGATGGTGGAGTGGGATAAATAATTTCATTCGATACGTTGAGACTGAACACGAAAATTTCCCGGGTCGAATCTACCCAGCTCGATTTTTTAGATTAACAGATTTCCCGGAGGAGAAGTTGAGAAAGATTTTTCACGAAATGAAAGAGGGTCAACTTTAGAAGGCAGTTGTGTATGCATTGATGGCCGGCTGGCCACCGAGGTGTGCATACAAAATGCGACTACCTTCTGGGAAATATCCTTCCTTCACAAGATCGATAAGTGCGGTGATGGATTTACCTTCATACACTGGGTCGGTAATCATTCCATCCAAACGCGCCACGAGTTCAATACCCTCAATCGTATGGTCGCCGGCAACTCCATATATTCCGTCATTCCAACGATCTAGCAAAACTATTTCAGAGTCACTAAGTTCTCGGCCGAGTTCAATTGCAGCCGCGGTTCGCGAGGCGATGCGCATTATCTGCTCCCACGTTTTTTCAACTGTAGCTGAACCATCAATCCCAAGTACCGACGCTGCGCGATTGCTATGAGCAAAACCAGCGATCATTCCAGCCTGTGTGGAGCCAGTTACTGAACAGACAATTACATTCTCAAAGGTGAATCCGAGTTCCCGCTCCTGGTCCTCAACTTCAAAAGCCCACCCTGCAAAGCCGTGCCCACCAAGGGGATGATCGGAAGCTCCTGCCGGAATTGGGTATGGCTTACCTCCTCGAGCAACAACATCAGAGATAGCTTCCTCCCAAGACTTTCTAAATCCGATATCAAATCCAGCGGCATCAAGACGGACTTCGGCACCCATGATTCGACTTAAGAGAATGTTGCCAGTCTTTTCGTAATTGACCTCATCCCAATCAACCCAATGCTCCTGCACTAATACGCATTTGAGTCCTAACTTTGCAGCTACTGCTGCGACCTGGCGAGTGTGATTGGACTGCACTCCACCTATTGAAACTAGGGTGTCGCATCCTTGGGCAAGGGCATCTGCGGCCAAATATTCAAGCTTGCGGGTCTTATTACCGCCGTAGGCCAATCCCGAATTCACATCTTCGCGCTTTGCCCAAATTTCAACCTTCCCGCCGAGGTAATCGGTGAGGCGGTTCAGGCGATGTATCGGAGACGGGCCGAATGTAAGTTGAACTTTCGGAAAGGACTCAAGTGCTTGGCGTGACATAGCGAGAATAATGTCATCCGCGGAGCCACTAATACAAAATTATTGCGCGATAGACGAAAAAATCACTCCGATTCGATCTGTTCGAAGGCTTTTGCCAGCAAGACTCGCTGATTGGTCTCCGGAGAGAATGGAATCTCGAGTTTCTTGGCAAGTCGCGATATTGCATTCTCGCAAGACTTAATCTGAATATTTCTAACTCTGGCAATTTCGCGGTTGGAAAGTCCTGCAGATACATGTCGCAATAAATCGTGTTCCGCTTTGGTAAGACTTAGTAAAGGTTTCGCCTCAATGTTTTTCTTTGGAGTCCTAGGCACAGGTTATTCAAGCATCTTGTGCAATCCATTGGCGCGCTGAGTTAATTAATCAGCGCCTAATCATGGGCTACCCCCTCGTATATAAATTATTCACGAGGGGAATTCCCCTAGACTTGCTGCGTGATGGGGAGATGGACGCGATTCATTTTAAGAAATCGCAAAGGCGTTCTAGCTCTCTGGCTCTGCATAGTAATTCTCGGAATTTTTAGTGGCACAAAACTAAATTCACATTTAACTACTTCGTTAAACATTCCTCGTAGCGCTTCAGCGCAAACTGACACACTCTTGGCACAGCACTTTAATGAAAATATTGAGGGAACATTTACTGTTATCTATCCCTTTAAGAACGCAACCAATTCTCAGATCGCATCTTTTGAAAACCAAATATTAATCGCCTCTAGAGTCATTCCCACATCTTCTATCGCTGAACAGAAGGCCCTGGGTGGAATATTGCTAGTTAATATCAATAGTTCACTCTCTCTAACAAGAGCTGCGGAGTACACAACACTCTTTCGAAATGAGCTTCATAGGAACGGTTTAAGTGAAGCGCTCGTTACGGGACCTCCAGCAATCAAGAGCGATGTGACTCCAGTTCTGGATTCCGATCTCCATCGAGGAGAGATTATTGGAGCGATAGTCGCTCTACTTCTCTTGCTACTAGTCCTTGGATTTACAATTCAGGTTCTTGTTCCCTTTATCTTTGCGGCAGGTTCAATCTCCGCGACCATTGGTCTGGTACTTCTCATTGCTCAACACTTCCTCGTCGTTCTGTACGTTCCCAATATTGTCGAACTCATAGGACTTGGTTTGGCGGTTGACTATTCATTGCTCATACTTTTTCGATTTAGAAAAGAGTCGGCGGACCAATCAGGTGAGATCAACGAATCGATCGTACGGACGATGGCGAGCGCTGGACGCACGGTAGCTATCTCCGGTCTTACCGTAGCCATTGCCCTTTCAACCCTAATCTTCGTCCCAATCCCATTTATTCGCTCCCTTGGTATTGCCACAGCCCTAGTTCCACTCATCTCAATCGCTGCCGCCTTCTCGTTGCAACCTGTTCTGCTCTCTTTCTTTCCCGCCTCTCCGGACCTCCGAGGACTCCGGACCAAACCCTTTAAATCCTTGGTCTCTTTCATAATTGGTAGACCACTGATTGTGGCTGGCACCTCAATCGCAGTCTTATTTGTTCTGGCCTCTTCGGCGCTGGGATTACACATAACACCAAGCTCATTAACGGCCATTCCGGATCAACTCGAGTCACAGCAAGCCTTGAATATTGT
>CAIMBV010000074.1 GCA_903839355.1 uncultured Actinomycetes bacterium | reverse complement strand
GTATCGCCTGTCCTCAGATACAATAACTGCTCAGGACTGCTCTTGATTTTATTCAATATCTATGCGTCCGCCTGGGGCACCTAGGCACTCTGCTGGTCTCCCTAATAGAATGAAGTTACAAAGATAAGAAATTACGCCTTAATTTTGAATGGCGAGGAGCGCTTGAGTGATCTGGGGGTCGAGACTGCCGCAATGGTTGGCAATGGACAACAACTGGTGCTTGGATGAAAGTTGGGCTGCGCTAAGCTAAGGCTGCACAGGGTTAGGCTCCTAGATCATCATCATTTTTATGATATCAGAAATATTATTATCAATATATATTACTCATTTATCTTTAAACTCTTATAATTCAGATTGAAAATGATGACTTCTCATCACCAGTCACTCTCCACGGCAGTTGCCCAGCCTTCCTTCTCGACCATGCTCGGCAGCCAGCAGCCGTCCCTGCCCGAGAGCTTCCACTTCCAGCCAGCAGCAGGCCATTCGCCCCAGGGCAGCCTGTGGACCTGGCGGACCCTGAGCAGCTTCCAAGGCCAAATCGGCTCGGACGGGCAGCATCTCGTCGACTCGATTACTGATTGCCGCAAATCGCCGGTCACCGGGGATTACAGATTCCAAGTCAACATGTTCTGCCAGTGCTGCCAAGGACGCGTCTATTGGCTCTCCGAGAAGGAGATCCTCTCCATTGGATGTCAGGATCTGCTCGAGCAAGCCTACCAGGCGATTGAGCTCACGGCCGACGGAGTGCACCTGAGCAAGGAGGACGAGAACCAATTCATCTTCGATATCGAGGAGGAATGCGCGGCCGCATACCCCAGACTCGAGAAGGCGGGTCACTCGGCCACCGAACAGGACTTCTCCATCTAACTCTTCCCCACACAGGCATACTAGGAATAGCCGCAGAGCTAACTAATGCCCGGGGCGAGGGCCTTCCTAGGCTCCTAGCAACAATTGGTCGACATTGAGGAGGACGAGGACGTCAACTGCCTCAACGATTAAACTCAAGCTTCAATTTACCAAATGAGCGACGCAGCTCGCGGGGTGCTAAAGCCGACCAATAGCAACGAAAATGCACTTTCGGACATATTCAGCGACGAGGACGGCTGCTGCGGGGAGGACACCAACATCGGTTTTTCCCACTGCGAGTAAAAGCCCTTCAAGCGGGGGCCCTACACTCTTGAGAAATCATTCATGAGGACTGCCGCCCAAGGCAGCTGGTACCAAGAGCAAGTTCTGTAAGAGAGGGCTTGCAGTACGGGGATCACCTCCTAACTTTGCGTAGGCCTAGGCCAGCACAGCTCAGCTCCCTCCTAGTGCTAACCCTTCATTGAGACCCATCAGAATTTAATAGTGCCGCAACCTTTAGGAGCTGCAGCTCCCTACTTTCCGACAGGCTAGTCCAACAAGAAGCGCCGAGTTCACGAAATTTCGACCACTCAGCAGCAAGTCGGGTGGAGCGCCGGCACTTTCAAGAAAAGGCACTTCAACGAGGCGACTTCTTGGACTCCTTAGGAGCACCACAGTGTATATAGCCAGCATCAGCAGTAATAGTAGAGTAACGTGTACCCAGCGGATTAGCCCCGATTCCTGCACTGAGTATGTGATTTAAATAATAGCTTTGTTCATCTCTCACTCACCTACAATCTCTTCTTTCGTTATTTCTTCTCCTCTTTTGAGAGAGAGGGGTTTTGGGGTTTTGGGGTTTTTATCTCTTTATAAATTATGACGGCAACTTCTATGCTGTAAAAGACGGTGAGATCTATAGATCAGCACAACT
>CAIMBV010000073.1 GCA_903839355.1 uncultured Actinomycetes bacterium | reverse complement strand
CCCCAAAACCCCAAAACCCCAAAAACCCAAAACCCCGCATGGTGTCCAATATAGAGGTATATAGATTTGGAGATATATAAAAGAATTTTGACTAAGAGAATAATAAATTAGTCTGGTAATTATTTCACTCATACTCAGATCCAGGCTCTCTCAGAATCAGATTTGGCTCCTTATCAATGACCCTGATCCTGCCCTCTCTGGTTATCTTTAGCATAGAGACGTGCTTCACTGCTAATAGTAGCTGCCTCCCACAGCCTGGGGCACAGAAGGCATCTCTAAATTGCCATAGGCTCTCATTTGCATCTATTGGTTGCTCCCAGGGTGACCATAGTTCGAGGGCATTTGCGACATCGACCTCAGAGAGCTATTCAACGAGTTATTCTGCGCATGCTGCCTGGTCTGAGGAGCCTGCTGCGAATACTGTCCTCCCTGGGTGCTGTAGTACATTGCTGAGTGCTGGGTGCCACCGCCCCGCAGACGTGTCTGGGTGCGTTCCATCCGCCAGTTGCTCAGTTGCTTTTGGTGATAGCCCTTGATCTCCTCGGGGTTTTTCTCATCCTCAAAACCTTCCGGAAGCACCTGCTGAATGATGTCGATGATTTCCTGATAGACCTTCTTTTAGTGCTTCTTTATGCCCTCTTCTGAATCTGCCGAATAAGTGTAGCTCTCAAGATTTGTTTGAGGTACGGGGTTCTCATTGACCGCTGAAGCCATTGAGACTTAGTAGTCAAGCTTTAGTGCAGGCTGGATGTCAGGACTGATTCCACTTAAAGTGGAGTAAAGTCTTGGCTCAGCGTTACCCTTAATTAGCTTCATCGCGGTCTCTTTCACAGAGAGCTGGCATATCTTCTTAATATTCTTGCGAAGGTATTTTTGGTCCCGAAGCAGAAGGCCTTGATAGTCGATGTTCATACGACCATCTGTGGGAATTCGCGAATCTAGCCTGAGGTACTCAAAGAGGTCTTGATACTTCCTTCTCCTCTTCTTCAGAGCAATGTTCTTGAGATCCTCCTCATTTTCAGAGGCCTCAGAATCTTCGAAGATACTCTTCTGCACATACTTCGTGAATACCCTTCCGCAGCGGCCCCTCCTGAGCACAATTCCTCTCTGCATGAATGCATTGTACTCCTCCTCGATTTACATTATCTCTGGCGCCTTCCTCTGCGAATCCCTCAAGCTGTTCTCGTAGGTGCTTCCAAACTCTTCTCCCCCTTCTTCCTCATTCGTCTTGGAGTGTTCCTATGGCGGCTTTTGAAAATTCTCGTCGGCCATCTCTCTGTACCTCTTTTCACTCTTGAAGTCAATCTTGAGCGACCGGGGGTCCAGCCTGACCCCGAGCTGCTGCTTGGCTTCAGCCACTAGGCGCGATATCTGGGTAATCATGTCGAATGAGCAAGAGGCGTCCAAGGGGATCACGCGCTGGGGAGGCATCTGGATGGGGATCTGATTGGCAGGCTAGGGCTTCACATCTTGAGAAGGCTTATTAATATCTGGAATCTTGATGGAAGGGTCCGAGGTGATTGGCACCTGGATTGCGGGAGTGGAGGGCTCTTTCTTGCGCTTATTGTCTATTATGCTCTACCGACTAAGTCTGCTGTTGGTATTGCCCTAATTATCAATTTTTTGCGTGTGATTAGTGCTATCTTGAGTATGCTCATTTGTGCCAACCTTTGAGCTCCCTGCGATTGATGTTTAATCATTCGTTCTGATGTGTTTCACAGGCGTGGGAGGCTATACCCTCACGTTTGGCTGATAGTCTGGTAGATACCTTTCAAACATCTTCGCATAAGTCTTGTTGGGATTGATTTCAATCTTTAGCGTCTTGAAGTCGGATTTTGAGCTCACTGATATTAGCTCGAGCTATCTGGTTGTGGCTTACTTAGGCAGCTGCACTTGCTGAGTGAGGCCTCTATCTTTCAGCAAGCCATCCATTTGCATCTCAAACATAGCTTGGTCGACAAGGTTTTACCTCATCTTGATCTGCTCTCTCTTGTATTGATCCTGAAGGATGCTGAGCACGCTCTTGCAGTTTGAGCGGATCTCGAACATCTTGAGGTAGGAGTCAATCTCGTACTTGGTCTTCTTGCGAAGCTTCATCTTTTCCTTTTGACGCTTCCGGAAGGCGCTGAAAGGATCATTGTCGTCGAAGTCAGCTTTCTCCCAGAACATGCGCAGGAAAGAGCGCTTTCTCTTCTCACGCTCATCTTTCCAATATTTTTGATAGATGTACTCAAGTGAGGCCTTGGGGATTCGGTCAACATATTCTTGCGGCGCGATCTCTTTGAAGCGGTCGACCAGGTGGTCCTTAGACTGGCTCTCTCCCAGAAAGACGATTTTCTCAAAGATGTCAATCACTTTCTCAAAATCGTGGGCCGTGATCGAGAGCTGGCCAGATACTGAACTGGCCTTAAGGAATTGCAGGTCCTTCTGCATGACCTCATAGTTGTGTTCGGAGAAGGAAAAGTTCTCAAAGCCTTCGTAGACCTACTCCTTGTGCTTGATGTAGCATTTAGGCTATCTGAATATCGGCTGATACTTGAACTGTGCATCAATGGAGCAAGGAGGTTTACTACCTCCCTCTAAGGATGGGAAGGAGGGCACCGGCACAGCAGCACCCTTGGAGGCAATATTGACCAATGGGGTCTAAGTTGGTGCTGGCTCAACTTTCAAGGGAGACATTTTGTTGGAGTCGCCGCTTCTCGAGTTGGTCGTCGATGAAGACTCCTCATTGGTCCCTCCATTCTACCTCTGCTTCTCTTTGCCCGCGTCTGCTCCAGCTGGTGCAGATGCCTACATCATCTGCTGATCAGAGGCCTGCCTCACGGGCTTATGCTCCTCATTTATGTTACCAGGGACATGTGCAGTTGCAGCCTCATCGACTGTTTTAATCTCGGGAATTAAGATCTCGAACTTCTTTTTCTGCATCATTTGCCTTATTCGCTCACCTTCGTCCTCAATTTGATTGGTGACATCCTCCTCCATCTCATTCCTACAGCACAAGGGATTGAGATTGGCGGCATTTGTAGAGGGCACTTACTCGAATCGTTTGAGTTCATCTCTGGTCCGGACTATCGTAAGTTGCTTATTTATATCGAGGTCCCTCCTGCGCACACCCACCCGCGAATTTTTTGTGAGCGACGAACTATCGCAATTCTTCATTTCAATTTAATTAATTATAATTTGTATTTTTGTATTTCTCTTAATATATGCGGGGTTTTGGGGTTTTGGGGTTT
>CAIMBV010000072.1 GCA_903839355.1 uncultured Actinomycetes bacterium | reverse complement strand
GTAACTGGATACGACATCTTGTTCTTCTGGGTCGCTCGAATGATGATGATGTGGCTATACGCCATGTATGGCGTGCAAACCTTCGACACCATTGCGCTGCACGGGTTGGTTCGTGACAAATTCGGCAAGAAGATGTCTAAGAGTCGTGGCAATGGCGTGGATCCGATTGAGTTTATGGATAAGTACGGCTCTGACGCACTTCGCTTTACTTTGGCACGCATGGCAAAATCCCGGCGCCGACCAAGCTATCGCTGAAGAGTGGATTGCGGGCTCGCGTAACTTTGCTACCAAGCTTTGGAATGCTACGCGATTTGCCACTATCAATGGCGCACACACAGAGGGTGAACTTCCGGCATTTAATTCGCTCAACGTAATCGATCAATGGATCTTGGTTCGTCTCAACGAGACCATCACCGAAGTTGATGCGCTCTTAGAAAAATTTGAATTCGCAAAGGCGATGGAGATTCTCTATCACTTTGCTTGGGACGATCTCTGCGATTGGTATCTCGAACTCACCAAGTCAACATTTGCTGGGTCGGATTCAGAGCAGACTGCTCGCGTATTGGGTTACGTGCTGGATAACTTGTTGCGCTTGCTGCACCCTGCGATGCCGTTCATCACTGAGGCGATCTGGTGCAACCTGACGGGTAACGCCTCTCTGGTTATTGCAGATTGGCCTAAGGCGCATGCATCACATAGCAGCGATTCCGCTAAGAAATCTGTGGCGCAGATTCAAGAGATCATTACTGAGATTCGCCGTTTTAGAAATGATCAAGGAATTAAAACTTCTGCAAAGATCGTTGCAAAGTTCACTGGACTCGGTGAGCTCGCTGATTATGAAGATGCAATCCGATTTATTGTTCGTGCGGATCGTGGAGATGGTCCTTACAGTGCAAAGATTGAACTTGGATCTGTTGTGGTGGAATTCGATCTTACGGGTGCAATCGATATCAAGGCCGAGCGTGCTCGCCTAACTAAAGACCTTGCAACCGCACAGAAAGATTTGGCTACCGCCAAAGTGAAGTTGGAGAATGAAGGCTTCATGGCTAAGGCTCCTCTCGAAGTAGTGACTGAGATTCGCGAACGTCTCGAAGTTACAACGAGTGACATCACTCGCATCACGGCAGCACTCGCTGCGCTACCTGCAGAATAATTCCCATGACCTCGCCTGAAGATCTAGAAGCGGTAGAGCTGATCTACCAAGCCCTCCTCAAGCGCTGGCCAGAGTCACAGATTGAGCGCTCCTTGGATCGAATTGCCGCGCTCTGCGATGCCTTAGGCAGTCCGCAACTCTCGTATCCGACGATTCACATTGGCGGAACTAACGGAAAGACCACTACCTCACGCATGGTGGATTCGCTCATGCGCGAGCTGGGATACCGCACAGGTCGCTTTACTAGCCCCCATTTAGAGAGCTTTTTAGAGCGCATTTCAATTAATGGCTTACCGATCCCGGCCGAGGGCATGATCGCTACTTATAACGACATCGCTCTCTACCTTGATCTCATCGATAGCCGCCAGCCTCATCCAGTCTCATTCTTTGAAGCGATGACCGCACTCGCCTTCGTCGCCTTCGCGGAGTTTCCGGTTGATATCGGAGTAATAGAAGTAGGAATGGGTGGCGAGTGGGATGCGACCAACGTGGTGCAGAGCCAGGTCTCTGTCATTACTCCTATCGGACTCGATCATCAAGAATATTTAGGAAACACCCTTGAGGAGATCGCACTCACTAAGTCAGGAATCATCAAGCCGGAGTCGCACGTCGTTTTAGCAGCACAACCGCCAGAGGTCGCGACAGTGCTCATGGCACGAGTGGTTGAGAGAGCCGCGATTCCTTATCGAGAGGGCATCGAATTTTCTGTCGCAAAACGCGATCTCGCTGTGGGCGGTCAATTGATTTCGGTGAACGGCATCTTTGGGTTGTATGAAGATATCTTCATTCCACTTTACGGCGCACATCAATCTACAAATGCCGCAGTAGCCATAGCGGCGGTAGAGGCCTTTGCTGGTGTGAAGCTTGATGATGAAGTAGTTCGTAAGGCATTTGCAAATGTTGACTCCCCTGGACGTTTGGAAGTTCTTTATCGCGATCCCACGGTTATCGTCGACGCGGCGCATAATCCACACGGAGCACATGCGCTAGCCACCACGCTCGCTAAGGAATTTGATTTTGAATCAATCTTTGGTGTAGTCGCGATCTTGGGGGATAAGGATGTTCTTGGAGTTCTTCAAGAGCTAGAGCCCGTTATAGATCGACTTGTAGTTACCCAAAATTCGTCTGCACGCGCACTTCCAGTTGATCGCCTCTACGAATTGGCAGTTGGAATCTTCGGAGTGGATAGAGTTTACAAAGAGAATGATTTAAGAAGCGCGATTACGTATGCGATGGAGCAATGCACTCTCATCAATCAAGTGAGTGAAGGAATATCTGCAGTTGTAATAACTGGTTCCGTTGTAACCGCAGGAGAATCGCGTTCGATCGTTCGAAAGATTGCGGGGAGCGAGGAATGAGAGTTTTAGGTTCAGCGGTCTTAGCTATGGAATTTCTCGTAATGGGATTCGCACTCTTGTTGGCTATGGAGAACCATGGAGCGCTCGCTCTCTGGCTTGGTTCAGCGCTAGCCGTCATGTTGCTGCTTAATGCAGGCTTGATGAAAAAAATGACGGGGTGGTACCTCGGCTCGCTCCTCCAGGTTGGACTGATCGCATATGGCTCAGTAGTTCCAGCGATGTATTTCATGGGTAGCCTCTTTGCTGTGCTTTGGGTGAGTGCCTTCTTCATAGGGCGAAAGGGTGAGGCGATTCGCGCATCCCTGCTAGCCAACCCTCCTAAGCAGTAAAAAGCAGGCGCGCACCCCGAATTCTTGGCTAAGCGGGGTACCTAATACACTTGCCCCCATGGAGAGAACCCTGATCTTGGTCAAGCCCGATGGCGTCAAGCGCAATTTGGTTGGCGAAGTTCTGTCTCGCGTTGAGCGCAAGGGGTACTCGATCGTTGCACTCAAGTTGATGCAGGCAGATCGTGCTTTGCTTGTACAACATTATGCAGAGCACGAGGGAAAACCTTTCTTTGAACCTCTCGTTGAATTCATGATGTCGGGTCCGATCGTCGCGGTTGTGGCAGAAGGAAATCGAGTGATCGAAGGATTTCGTAAACTCGCCGGCGCAACTGATCCCACCATCGCTGAACCAGGAACTATCCGCGGCGATTTAGCTCGCGATCAAGGCACAAAGGTTGTGCAAAATCTCGTGCATGGTTCAGATTCAGTTGAATCTGCAATTCGCGAAATTCATATTTTCTTCCCTGAACTCTAAGAAAGGTCTCTTGTGAGCAAGCAAAAGCCGAGCCGTATGTCATTTATTGGTCGCGATATGGCGGTCGATCTAGGTACCGCTAATACGTTGGTATATGTCCGCGGTCGTGGCATTGTCCTCAACGAGCCAAGCGTTGTCGCAGTCAATCAAGATACAGGCGCGATTCTTGCAGTTGGAATTGAAGCCAAGCGCATGATCGGTCGTACCCCTGGAAATATTGTGGCAATCCGCCCTCTTAAAGATGGCGTGATCGCTGACTTCGATACCACTGAGCGCATGTTGCGTTACTTCATCCAAAAGGTGCATCGTCGTCGTTACCTCGCAAAGCCTCGCATCGTGGTCTGCGTACCTTCAGGAATTACAGGCGTAGAACAGCGCGCCGTTAAAGATGCTGGCTATGCAGCTGGTGCTCGCAAGGTTTACATCATTGAAGAGCCAATGGCTGCGGCAATTGGTGCAGGACTTCCTATTCATGAACCAACCGGAAACATGGTTGTCGATATTGGCGGCGGTACTACCGAAGTTGCCGTTATTTCACTTGGTGGAATCGTGACCGCACTTTCGATCCGTATCGGTGGCGATGAACTTGATCAAGCGATTATTGATTATGTAAAACGCGAATACTCACTGCTCCTTGGTGAGCGCACCGCTGAAGAGATCAAGATGGCTATCGGTTCTGCCTACAAGCTTCCTGGCGAATTAGATGCTGAAATTCGGGGACGCGATCTGGCAACAGGGCTTCCAAAGACCATATTTGTCTCTGCCGAGGAGATCCGTAAGGCCCTTGAAGAGCCTGTAAATCAGATCGTGAATGCAGTGAAAAGCACCCTTGATAAGACTCCACCAGAGCTTGCAAGTGATCTGATGGATCGCGGCATCGTGCTTACTGGCGGCGGAGCTTTATTGCGCGGTCTTGATGAGCGCCTGCGTGTAGAAACTGGGATGCCTGTTCATATCTGCGAGCGTCCACTTCAGGCCGTTGCAGAAGGTTCTGGAAAGTGTGTGGAAGAGTTTGAGGCCTTAGAGAAGGTCTTGATCTCAGAGCCACGTCGTTAATCCAAATCAAAGTTTAGTAAAGGACATCTGTGGCACGAGGCGGCGGTAATCGTTCCAGGTTACTGCTCGTCATTTTGCTCGTCACCGCGCTCTTCTTTATTACATTAGATCTGCGCGGAGTAAGCCTGACTAAAGGTTCACGGTCGGTTACTCAGACAATTCTTTCGCCAGTTCAAAAGACGGTCTCAACTATCTTCTCTCCCGTAGGTAGATTCTTTAGCGATGTAAAGAACTTTGGCAAGACCAATGCTCAACTGCAAGAGGAACTAGCTCTTAACAAAATGTTGAAGAGCGAACTTGCCATGAGCGCTGATACAAAAGGTCAATTGGCTCAATTGAAATCGGTTTTAGATCTTGCTGGACGCGGAAACTACAAGGTGGCTGCTGCCCGAGTTATTGCCCGAGGATCTGCTTCAAGTTTTTCACAGACCATAACAATCGACGCCGGTAGCTCTAGCGGCATCAGACCTGACATGACAGTTATCTCTGAGAACGGTCTCATTGGTGTTGTTAAATCTACGACCAGCTCCTCATCAATTGTCTTGCTGATGAGCGATCCAAGTTTTCGGGTAGGAGTGCGCATCGCGCGCTCGCAGAGCGTGGGAGTTCTCTCGGGATTGGGAGCTTCTAATTATTCGCTCGTCTTATTAGACCCAGCGGGAACAATTAAAACTGGTGACATCCTCGTTACAAATGGTTCAGAAAACAATCGACCATTCGTTCCTGGCGTACCAGTGGGAGTAGTAGTCGGGGTTGATAACTCAAATGGCTCACTGACCCAAACGGGAACCGTCTACTCATACGCCAACCTCAATGACCTCGGCGTAGTTTCAGTAATTTTGAGCGCACCTACCACGGCCCCCAGCCAACCCATACTTCCAACGCCAAATCCGGTCGTCACCGTCTACGTCACGCCGACACCAACTCCCGTTGCAGCAGCGACCACCGGACCTACCCCAACACCCTCGGCACAACCAACGAAGAAGAAATAAATGAGCCCCGTACGAATCATCTCTACCCTGGGGTTCTTCTTTGTGCTCTTTGTCATTCAAGAATCCGCGGTCTCGTTAATTCATTTTCCTATCTCTGGATTCTCCCTCTACTTGGCGATTGCAATTTCCTTGATCGCCTTTGAAGATCACAATGGTTCTCTTGTTACGGGTTTCTTGGCGGGAATAGTTTTGGATCTCTCCCCAACATCGAATGCTCCATTTGGCCAATGGGCGCTCATCCTCACGGGTATCGCTTTCTTGTTTGCGGTGAATAGAGATTCGATCGCAGATTTAACCTCCTCGCCCATTACCTTTGTGATTTTTGTCGGAGCGGGCGTCACCCTCTCTCTTATTGCGTACCTTTTATTTGGGTCGTTATTGGGTGAAGAGAATGGATCGCTCAAACATGACTCAACAATTTTGTTGGGAAATTTGATTTGGACTGTCCTTTTTACTCCGATCTTTTTGCCGGCGCTCAGTCGGGTTCGTGAATATTCTTTGACCGCACGGGAGAGAGTATGAGTCAACGCTCTCGCCTTAATTTGATCGTGGTTCAAGTCTTGGTTCTCTCTTTAATGCTTGCCATGCTCGGCAGACTCTTCTATCTGCAGATTGCAGCTGGACTCAAATATCAAAATGCCGCTCACGATATTCAGAGCAGAGATATCGTCACTCCCGCAGTTCGTGGTGCAATCGTTGATGACACTGGACTTCCGATGGCCCTAGATCGACCCGGCATGGTGATCACAGTAGATCGCAGCGCGCTCTCGAAGATGCCAGATCAAGGTAAGGCTGTTCTACAACGAGTAGCCAAGTTGATTGGCATCACCTACTCGGATCTGTATGTCAGAACTCGCTTGTGTGGAGAACTTCCCATCGCTAAACGGGTGGGTTGCTGGAATGGAACTCTCTACCAACCTGTGCCAGTGACAAAAGAGGCTACACAGGCGCAGGCGCTTAAAATTCTAGAGAATCCCGATATCTTTCCGGGAATTAATGCCACCCCCGTACCCATTAGAAGCTACCCATCGCTCGCCGGTGAAAATGCCGCTCATATCTTGGGTTATGTTGGCTCGGTTACCGCCCAAGATCTGGCAACTACCAACAATAAGTACTACCAAAATCAGACGATCGGAAAGACCGGTCTGGAATTTCAATACGATAAATATTTGCAGGGAATTCCAGGGATTAAGACAGTGATTGTCGATCGCACCGAGAGCATTACCAGCACTTCCACCACTAGCGAACCAGTGGCGGGAAATAACTTAGTCACCAATATCAATGCAAAATTGCAGGCGGCCACTGAACAGGCACTAGCAGCTTCAGTCCTCAGCGCGCGAGCTCAAGGAAATAAAGCGGACTCGGGTGCTGCAATTGTTATGGATGTAAATACTGGCAGAGTTTTGGCGATGGCCTCTTATCCGACGTATGACCCCAATATCTGGCAGAAGGGTTTGACGACCGCTCAGGCAACTGCCCTCTTTAGCGATGCAGATGGCGTACCCGCTCTCTCGCGAGCCATCGATGGTACTTATGCCCCTGCTTCCACTTTTAAAGTCCTCTCAGTCGTCGCTGCATCCCACGCTGGCTACAACCTCAACGGAACATATTCGTGCCCTTACTCGGTTAAGTTCGGCACGCAGACTTTTCACAACGACGATACAAAGGTCCAAGGCAATATGTCATTGCAGACAGCTATCGCAGTCTCGTGTGACACGATCTGGTATCAAATTGGATACGACCAATGGGTTAAGGATGGCGGTCTTCGCCCCAAGAGCAATCCCAATGACTTCTTCTTTAAGAATGCCGCGCTCTTTGGCGTTGGTAAACCTACCGGCATCGATCTTCCCTCTGAGGCTTCTGGTCGACTACCAGACCGCGCATGGAAACTTGCCTACTACAAAGCGAACAAGAATTTTTATTGCAACTACACCACTCGGGCTAGACCATCAGACCTCACACCTTTCTTGATCGCAGTTGCGAAAGAAGATTGCACCGATGGCTACATTGTTCGCGCAGGTGATGCCGTCAACTTCGCTATTGGGCAGGGCGATGTGCTCATGACTCCGATTCAAATGACCGATGTCTATGCCGCGATTGCAAATGGCGGAACCTTGTACAAGCCTGAGGTTGCACGTGCGGTTGTTAAGCCAGATGGGACAGTGGTGCAGGAGTTTGCACCTCAAGTAAATGGCAAGATACCTGCCTCATCTAGCACTCTAGATTTTCTACATGGAGCGCTCCGCGCCGTTGCTACAAGTGGAACAGCCGCCCCAATCTTTGCCAACTATCCAATTCCCGTCAGCGGTAAGACGGGTACCGGACAGGTTCAGGGGCGAAATGCCAATGGAACCGCTAAGGATCCGACCTCCTGGTTTGCCTCCTACGCCCCATCAAACAAGCCGGAATATGCAGTAGTGATGATGGTGAGCCAAGGCGGATATGGCGCCTCAACCTCAGCGGTAGGTGTCAAAGATATTTATGACGCGCTCTTTGGGGTTACTGGTAATACTGTAGATCCTAAGAAAGCAGTCTTCCCAAGTGGAGCGCCGCCTTCAGATCTACCAACAATTGATCTTAAGAATGCGAAGGTGACGACGCCGTGACGCTCTACCGCACGCAGACTCGCACGCATCGCATTGTCAGAAATGTTTCCGGATACGATCGTTGGTTAACTTTTTCGGTTGTTGTGCTCTTAGCTTTTGGATCGGTCTTGGTTTATGCAGCCACTAAAAATTGGTATGCCTCGCAACACCTTGATCCTCAGTACTACTTGAAGCGCCACTTAATAAATATCTTTATTGGTTTAGTAATGGCCTATGGAACAACCCTGATCGATTACCGATTGCTCCGAGCCTATACCCCGATAGTTTGGGGGTTAGGAGTGCTCGGACTGATGGCTGTTCTCACGCCAGGCGTTGGCTCAACTGTTAACGGCGCAAAGGCTTGGATCGCGCTTCCAGGTGGATTCCAAATTCAGCCAGCGGAGCTAGCGAAGATTTCGATCATTCTTGGAATATCCATGATCTTGGCTGAGCGAAATGGAGTCGGCGCCGATCCAACCGATAGAGATGTAGTGAAAGCTTTAGCGGTCGCAGCACTCCCAATTCTTTTAATTATGTTGCAGCCAGATTTAGGAACGACGCTGATCATCAGCGCATCCATCGTCATCATGATTGCCGTTTCCGGCGCACCCTCACGATGGGTGTGGGGATTAATTTTGCTTGCGATGCTCGGGGGATTCGTAGCGGTTAAAGCAGGAGTGGTGAGCGAATACCAAGTAAAGCGCCTGCAATCATTCGTGGATCCCAACGCTGATCCACAACAGAGTGGCTATCAATTGCGGCAGGCACGTATAACTATCGGTTCCGGTGGAGTTTTGGGCCGTGGCTTGTTCCATGGTCCGCAGACCAATGGAAGATTCGTTCCTGAGCAACAGACAGACTTCATTTTTACAGTTGCAGGAGAAGAGACAGGATTTG
>CAIMBV010000071.1 GCA_903839355.1 uncultured Actinomycetes bacterium | reverse complement strand
GCCCACATAATCAACACTCCAGCAATCGTTGCAAGAAGAGTCCATCGTGAAGGGTGGCGGGAGTGGGCCTCAGGCAAGATATGCGAGGTCGCGATATAAATAACAAATCCCGCAAAGAGTGCCAGGTAGAGCGCGATCCAATTCGCTCCAAAGGCAACATAAGATCCAACGGCCGCACCACTAATACGCCCTATGGCATCAACGATGAGTAGTCCGCGCGCTTTCTTGGTCCACATCTTCTCTTTGATGAGGAAGGTGACGGTGTTGAGTCCATCGCTAAATGCATGGACCATGATCGCGGCAAAGACTGCGAGCCCCAAAGAACTAGAAACTCTAAAAGCTGCTCCAACTCCAAGACCATCCGCGAAGACGTGTCCCGCCATCGCAAAGGCGGCTAAACGACCGGCGTGATGGGTATGGTCGTTATCGTGATGCGAGTCGTAGGGTTCGTGAGTTGCAAACCAGCGCTCTGAAAAATGGAGAATTAAGAAGCCCAAGACGATTGCTAGTCCTACCGAACGCACGCCCCCGAAGTGAGTTGGATTCTCTTCGAAGACAGATGGAATCAGATCGAAGAAGACCAGGCCGAGCATCAGGCCAGCTGCAAGTCCTAAAATGATGTGAGTTCGATCCCGAACTCTCACCGCAAGAAATCCGCCGAGCGCGGTCGCCACCGATGTAAGAGCGGCGAGCAGCAGGGCTTTATGCATGCGGTGAGTCTACTTCAAAGACTCCAGGGCTTATCCGAAGGTAAAGGTGAAGGCCTGGGTTCCAGTGTTCTCGAAGGTGAACTTCAACGTGCCATCGGTCTGGATGTTGCCACTATCAAAGATGTTATACAACCGATCTGAATCGGGGGTAATAACACCGTTCACCACATCGCTACCCGCAAATTTACCGACAAGAGGTTTGCCATTGAAGGTGACATCGACCTTGTTGGTTACGCCTTTAACAGGATTGAGGATGAGATAGACCTTAGTAGCTTGGAAGTGCTCCGTGAGCGTTGCGCCCTTTGTGGCTTGTGCATACTCAGATGCGATCGTCCATATGCCACCGAAGGCAAATTGATCAACCGGAACTGTGGCTTGCTCTGGAATCGTAAAGGTTCCATTTGGATAGTTTGGCTCTGGGTAGCCATATTGAGCGCGGTTGCTACCAAAGTAGGTTTCCGGAGTATTTTGATTTGTTGGAGTTGTATCTGGAAGATCAGATGGAGCGACCGTCACAGTGTGTCCTGCATTTCCTAGCAAGGTGCGGATCGCTTGCTCGGTCTCACCGTAGTTTCCTTCACCGAACTCTGCACGACGGATGTGGCCCGTCGCATCAATGAGGTATTCAGCAGGCCAATATTCATTGTTATAGGCGTTCCAGGTTGCATAGTTATTGTCTAGCGCAACTGGGTATGGAATCTTGTAGCGCTTGATTGCAGAGCTGACATTGCCAGCATCCTTTTCAAATGCGAACTCAGGTGTGCTTACCCCAATCACATCGAACCCAGCAGAGTGATACTTATTGTACCAAGCCTCTACATGCGGCAGGGTGCGTAGGCAGTTGATGCAGCTATAGGTCCAGAAGTCGACGAGTACAACCTTGCCCTTCAAACTTGCAAGAGTCTGTGGACCAGATGTGTTGAGCCACTTTGAGATTCCAGTGAACTCAGGAGCCTGCGATGGCGCTCCACCACTTCCATTGAAGAGTCCCGAAGTATCTACATT
>CAIMBV010000070.1 GCA_903839355.1 uncultured Actinomycetes bacterium | reverse complement strand
GACAGGCAACAAACTACTAACATTCGTTCCGATAATCGTGCTTCTCGCGGCGTTCGCAACCATTGGACTGGGACATTTAATTCACCCATCTTGGGTGGGGGAACAACCAGAAACGGCAAGTTACGTTCAAAAAGCCTTTGGACTGATAACTGATGCCCCGCATGCAACAGCTGAACTATTCTATTCAACCCTTGAAAATGTAATCATTTTGCTCGTAGGTTTTAGTTGGGGCAAGTATCGGTGGAACCAAGAACACAAAAAATTCGATTCGGAGCACAACATTGAACATGATAAATCGCGTTTGATAGAGTGAACTTGTGGCTCTCCAAACTAGCTCAACAGTTTTGAACTCGCTATCGGCGCTCAATAAGTTCTCGAGCGCTCAAGAGGTTTACTCACATATTCAAAAAACGAAGAAAAATATTGGACTCAGCACTGTTTATCGGACTCTCCAAAAGCTCGCTGAATCTGAGGAAGTTGATTTCCTGAGGCGGCCCGATGGTGAAGGGGTTTACAAGGTATGTGCTCAGAGTCACCACCACCATCTTTTGTGTGCCAATTGTGGTGCCAGTGCGGAATTCCAATCAGATAAATTTGAGAAATTGTTGGAGTCAATATCTAAGGAGTACGGCTATACAGTTCAAGGTCACGAGGCAGAGATAGTTGGCTTATGCAAAAAGTGTGGTCGCTAATGCTGCCACTTGAAATGAAAGATCTCTCTGACTTTGAATTTCGAAGCGCAACGATTGAGGATGTTGACTACCTCATTAAATTTTGGCTCGAAAATAGCGAAACCGCGAATCGACCAACGGACACGCCGGAACTTATTGAGCAATTGATTCTAAGAGATCCCGAAGCATTGATAGTTGCAACTATTGATGATCGAATTATTGGCACTGTAATCGCTGGGTGGGATGGTTGGAGAGGATGTATCTATCGCATTGCGATCGACGGTTCGGTCCGGCGTATGGGTTTGGGCAAGGAGTTGATTGAAAGGGCAGAGCGAAGGTTAAAAAGTCTTGGCGCCGAGAGAATCCTCGCGATGGTTTTGGAATCAAATGAGCCCTCTCATTCCTTTTACACCTCTCTGGGCTATGAAAAGCAAGGCGAATGGCGTCGATGGGCGAAAAAGCTCTAAGAACGCTCACTACTCCGAACGAACTCTTCCTCCAAGAATCCACCTTGACCTATATGCAGATAATCAAATTCAAGAAGTGGAAAGTCTCATCACCCTGGGGCTTCCGCTAAAATCGAGTAGTCCCACATCCACTTTCAAATTTAGGTTCGTTTAAAGAATCGCCAATAAAAAGCTAGATAAAGCAACACGATTCCAATATTCGCTAAAAGTCTTGGTGTTGTGTGGTGCCTAAAGAACACGACATCTACCAGCACGATCGTAATGATCATTACCGCAGCGAAGACAATGCCGTGCGTAACTTTTCCCATACTCTAGGTGTAGCACTGTCTGGGTTGAGTGGCAATCAACATTCTGGCACCAACTTTGAGAGTTGTATGGGAATAGTGAGTCAAGGGCTCTATGGGACGTGAATGAGTCCGTAGAATCAGGGTTGCAGATCATCCAAACCTGGATACAAAGGCACCATCTTGGGAGACCAGATGAACAAGAAAACTAAGTTGATCATCGTCGCTGCCGGACTGATCCTATTGAGTGGTTGTTCGAGCACCGCCAAGACGACACCGACCGTTTCTCCGACTCCCTCAACTACTGCAACTCCTGCGTCATTAACCTGCGACTCGTCGCAACTTTCGATTCAACTTGGTGCTCAAGATGCCGCTATGGGTTCACGTGGGGTTACTGGGATGGACTTCTTGAATACTTCTGCAAGGAGCTGCACGCTTGAGGGCTATCCAATCGTGCAGATGATCGATGCCTCTGGTAAATCATTGCCCACTTACGTGACTCACTTCGGTTCATTTGCTGCACCTAACGCACCCGTCGGCGTAGTCACACTTGCTCCAGGAGGAAAAGCGAAATTTGATCTTCTTTATGCAGCACAAACAGGTTACGGAAATGCCTATTGCCCAACTTCAGGCAAAGTTGACTTCACTCCCCCTGGATCGAAAATTGCTTTATCCCTCGACTGGAAGATTCAACCCTATGGTGGGGGAACCATTCAGAAGCTACGGTGCGGAGAGATTAAAGTTTCACCCCTTTATATGCCTTAATATCCACCTATGAGTGCATATCCTGACCGTGACAAAAAAGCGCTGATTGTGATTGATGTCCAGAACGGGGTCGTTGAATACGCACGCCACAGAGATGAGACTGTTGCTCGGATCAAGGGGTTAGTCGAGAAAGCCAGAGCGACTGACACCGACGTTATTTGGGTACAACATTCTGAGGATGAGATGCCTATTGGCAGCCAGTACTGGCAGATAGTGCCGGAGCTCAAACCAAACCCTGATGAGAAGATTATTCAAAAGACATACCGAAGCTCGTTTGAAGAGACCGACCTCGAGGATGTCCTTGAAGAGTTGAACGTCGAGCATTTGATTGTTACCGGAGCGCAGACAAACTACTGCGTAAGACACACGGTTCACGCCGCTATTGAACGTGGGCTTGATGTAACTCTCGTTGAGGATGGCCATACAACGATGGATGAGTCGTGGAACGGAAATCCAATTCCCGCAGAGTTCATCATCGCCGAACTAAATCGAGCATGTTCAGATTATGAGCTGCCTGATAGTCGAGTTGATGTTGTGCTGGCAGAG
>CAIMBV010000069.1 GCA_903839355.1 uncultured Actinomycetes bacterium | reverse complement strand
GCATTAGTCTCACATTTAATTGGCGCAGATCTACTTGTTCTTGTCACAGATGTTGATGGTTTGTATGACGCGCCCCCTTCGCATGCTGGCGCAAAGCGAATTTCATTGGTCCCTGATGTAAGTCGACTCGGAGATATTGAGATAGGCGGGGTTGGTTCATCGGGCGTCGGAAGCGGTGGCATGGTCACCAAGGTTGAAGCGGCTCGCATCGCAACGGGAGCTGGAGTAAATATGCTTCTCACCACATTGGTTGAATTGCCCGAAGCACTCAAGGGCGCCGATCTGGGAACGATCTTTAATGCGCGTACAGATCGCAAACCTTCCAGGCTCTTATGGTTGGCGCATGCTGCGACACCTCACGGTCGCTTGGTCTTAGATAAGGGCGCTACCACAGCAATCAAAGAGCGCGGTACTTCCTTACTGGCAGCAGGCGTAAGTTCGGTCGAGGGTGATTTCATTGCAGGAGATACCGTTGAGTTATTGGCTCCTACTCGGGAGGTTATTGCGCGCGGGTTAGTTGCCTTCGACTCATCAGAGATTCCAGCGATGCTCGGTAAATCCACTAAGCAGTTGGCCCAGGAGTTGGGTCCAGAGTACGAACGCGAGCTGGTTCATCGCGACGATCTCGTCTTACTCTGAATCCGATAAGGTTGGCCCATGGCCGCTATCTCACGCGATGATGTTGCACATCTAGCCAAATTAGCTCGCATCGATATGAGCGAGGCTGAACTCGATCACTTGGCACAGGAGATGGATGTCATTCTTGGCGCTGTTGCCCGTGTTCAAGAGGTTGCAGCTAGTGATGTGCCACCAACATCTCACCCGATTCCCGTTCACAATGTGGTTCGCGAGGATGTAGTTCATCCAAGCCTTACCCCGCAAGAGGCGCTCTCTGGTGCTCCCGCCCAAGCGGAGGAACGTTTTAAAGTGCCACAGATTTTGGGTGAAGAATGACAACGATTAGATCTACCGCCTCCGAGATGGCAGTTGCGCTCGCTGAGGGTTCAACAACCTCAGTCGAACTTACCCAAGCCCACTTCGCTCAAATCGAAAAAGTGGATCCTGCGGTTCATGCCTTCCTCTACCTAGATAAAGAGGGAGCGCTCGCCCAAGCAAGTGCTGTAGATGCCAAGCGTCAAAAGGGGGAGAGCCTTGCTCCTCTAGCGGGTGTTCCGCTCGCCCTTAAAGATGTCATGGTGCAAAAAGGTATTCCTACAACGTGTGGCTCCAAGATGCTCGAAGGTTGGCGTCCACCATATGACTCCACAGTTGTCACAAAGTTAAAGGAAGCCGGAGTGGTCATCCTTGGTAAGACCAACATGGATGAGTTCGCAATGGGTTCATCCACTGAAAATTCTGCGTACGGGCCAACTCATAATCCTTGGGATCTGACTCGTATTCCTGGTGGATCTGGTGGAGGTTCAGCTGCATCACTCGCAGCCTTCGAGGCACCCCTTGCAATTGGTACTGATACTGGCGGATCTATTCGCCAACCAGCAGCGGTTACGGGAACGGTCGGTGTTAAGCCAACTTATGGCGGAGTTTCTCGTTACGGGTTAATTGCATTCTCTTCAAGTCTTGATCAAGCAGGTCCATGTGCTCGCACGGTTTTGGATGCCGCACTTCTGCATGAAGTTATTGCAGGACACGATGAAAAAGATTCGACCTCCATTAACGCTCCAGTTCCTCAGGTTGTCAAGGCAGCCAAGAAACTTGATGTCAAAGGTATGAAGATTGGCGTTGTTAAAGAGTTGCAAGGTGAAGGTTTCCAATCAGGAGTGCTCACTCGCTTCCACGAGGCGCTAGATCTTCTCGTTGCGGCTGGTGCAGAGCTTGTTGAAGTTTCTTGCCCAACTTTTGATTATGCGCTTGCCGCTTACTACTTGATCGCACCAAGTGAATGTTCTTCAAACTTAGCTCGCTTTGATTCGATGCGCTATGGAATTCGCGTTGGAGATAATGGTGAGCGCAGCGCTGAAGAGGTCATGAAGTTGACCCGCCATGAAGGATTTGGCCCTGAGGTAAAGCGCCGCATTATTTTGGGAACCTACGCGCTCTCATCTGGTTATTACGATGCATATTACGGATCGGCGCAAAAAGTCCGCACCCTGCTTATGCGCGATTTCAACGCAGCATTCGCGAAAGCCGATGTTCTGGTTTCCCCGACTGCACCAACTACTGCATTTAAGATCGGCGAGCAGG
>CAIMBV010000068.1 GCA_903839355.1 uncultured Actinomycetes bacterium | reverse complement strand
TTTTCTTCACCCTGGGCATCATGGCGCTCTTCCGTTTCGGATCGATCGTGCCTACCCCTGGTGTTTCTTACAAGAATGTTCAGTCCTGTTTAAACCAGACGAGTTCTGGCGGACTTTTCGGTCTTATTAACTTGTTCTCAGGTGGTGCGCTTTTGCACCTCTCGGTCTTCGCACTGGGAATCATGCCTTACATCACCAGCTCAATCATTATTCAATTGCTGACCGTGGTTATCCCTCGCTTTGAGACTCTTAAGGCTGAAGGACAATCTGGAAATGCCAAGCTCACCCAGTACACCCGTTACCTCACCGTTGGACTCGCAATCTTGCAATCAACTGGTTTGATCGCAGTTGCTCGTTCTACCGGACGTCTATTTAGCGGTTGTACTCTGGCAATCATTCCTGATTCATCATGGACACGTATTGTCACAATGGTCTTGGTCATGACCGCCGGAACTGCAGTAATTATGTGGCTCGGTGAATTGATTACAGATCGCGGTATCGGTAACGGTATGTCAATCTTGATCTTCACCTCCATCGCTGCTGGTTTCCCAACTCAGCTCTGGTCAATCAAGCAACAAAAGGGTTGGTTTGCATTCCTTTTCGTGATGGCTGTCGGAATCCTGATCGTCGCTGCGGTCGTATTCGTGGAGCAGGCACAACGCCGTATCCCGGTTCAATATGCCAAGCGTCAAATCGGACGTCAGTCCTACGGCGGAACATCAACATATATTCCAATCAAGGTGAACCAAGCTGGTGTTATCCCAGTTATCTTCGCCTCCTCACTCCTTTATATTCCTTCGCTGATTGTTAACTTCTCCGGTTCAACCGCTAAGTGGTCGATCTGGGTACAGACAAATCTGGTTAAGGGCGATCACCCGATCTACATCGTTTCTTACGCTGTCCTGATCATCTTCTTCACCTACTTCTATGTAGCGATCACATTTAACCCAGATGAAGTTGCAGACAATATGAAGCAATATGGTGGCTTTATCCCAGGTATTCGTGCCGGAAAGCCAACTTCTGAATACCTGCAATATGTTCTCTCACGTATCACAGCACCTGGTTCGCTCTACCTGGCATTTGTGGCGATCATTCCGATCGTTGCTCTGATTCTCTTCCAGGCTACGACAAACTTCCCATTTGGTGGAACTGCGATTCTCATTGTGGTTGGTGTTGGCCTTGATACTGCCAAGCAGATTGAGTCTCAATTGCAACAGCGTTCATATGAGGGATTCCTGCGCTAATGCGCTTAATCCTGGTAGGTCCTCCAGGCGCTGGAAAAGGTACACAAGCAGTATTTCTAGCGGCCCACTATGGCATTCCACATATCTCTACTGGAGATATTTTTCGTGCCAACATCAAAGGTGAGACTGAACTTGGCAAGCTCGCTAAGTCCTATATGGATGCTGGAAATTTAGTTCCAGATTCAGTTACCAATGAGATGCTAAAAGATCGCCTCACTCATAGCGATACAGCACCCGGCTTTCTTCTTGATGGCTACCCTCGCAATGTCGGTCAGGCAGAGTTTCTTGCAGATGTACTTGTAGAGAAGTCAATTACTCTCGATGCAGTTTTGGAACTTGCAATTCCCAACGAGGAGATCATCAAGCGTTTATCCGGCCGTCGTACCTGCCGCAATTGTGGTGCCAGTTCGCACGTTATCTTCGATAAGCCAAAAGTCGATGGTGTCTGCGATAACTGTGGTGGCGAGCTGTATCAACGTGAAGATGACAAAGAGGAAGTTGTCGCTAACCGCCTCGCAGTCTACGCAGAACAGACAGAGCCAATCATCGCGTTTTATCGCGATCTCGGTTTGCTTAAAGTGATCAGTGCAGTTGGAGAAGTTTCAGAGATCTCCGCTAACGCAATCGCAGCTTTAAAGTAGTCGCCATGGCGAT
>CAIMBV010000067.1 GCA_903839355.1 uncultured Actinomycetes bacterium | reverse complement strand
TAATTCCCGCGACAGCACGCGCCGAATATTGCTTCGCATCGAGGTTGAGCTCACGAATGATCACCGTGAGCAATCGGACACTGTCACTTGAATCATAAATCGTAAAAGAATTTGAATAACCCAACCTGGAAGCCTCTTGGCGCAAGATTCTGACGCAGGCGGAGTGGAAGGTAGAGACCCACATCGACTTGGCTCTCTCGCCTACTAACTCTGCGACTCGCTCTTTCATCTCGGCTGCAGCCTTATTAGTAAAGGTAATCGCCAACACTTCGTAGGGTGAGACACCTCGTTCGGCTAAGAGATATGCAATACGGCGCGTGAGAACTCGCGTCTTTCCAGATCCGGCGCCAGCCACCACCAGGAGTGGTGATCCGTGATGGATGACCGCCTCGCGCTGTTGCGGGTTGAGCCCCTCGAGTAGTGGTTCATCGCGCAGAGACATAGTTCCGAGTCTATCTATCTGCACTGATTCAGTAGGATTGCGCCATGGAACCTATGCTCGATAGTGAAGTAGAACGCATTCTGGTAGTCACAGCGCACCCCGATGATCTTGATTTCGGTGCAGGCGGCACTATCGCGCATTGGAGCGCAAAGGGAATCAAAATCTCCTATTGCATCTGCACCAATGGCGATCAGGGAGGCGTTGATGCCTCGATCTCTCGTGAGGAGATGAAGCAGATTCGCCGTCGGGAGCAGACTGAAGCCGGCAAGGTTTTAGGCGTTAGCGATATTCACTTCTTGGATTATCGCGACGGATGGCTCACCCCAACTATTGAGCTACGCAAAGATATTGTGCGAGTAATTCGTAAGGTGCGGCCACAACGTATGTTGATTCAGAGTCCAGAACGTAACTGGAACCGCCTTGGAGCCAGTCACCCTGACCATCTAGCGGCTGGTGAGGCAGCGATCCAAGCGATCTATCCAGATTCCGGAAATCCCTTTGCCTTCGAAGATTTGCTCCATGATGAACATCTGGAGCCTTGGGAGATCAAAGAGGCCTGGGTCATGATGGGAGAGGGCTATGACCATCATGTCGACATCACAGATACCTTCGATCTCAAGATGAAGGCACTTGCCGCCCATGCGAGTCAGACCTCACATGTTGAAGGTTTTGAAGAACGGATCCGTGAATGGGGCACCCGCAGTGGAGCTGCAGCAGGACTTACCGATGGGCGTATGGCCGAGACCTTTAAAATAGTCTCGCTTCATTAATTTATTTAACGGTTACCGATTCAATAGCTATTTTTTGAACCGGAGTTCCATCGGTTCCGCCTCCAACAACACCTGCGGCGGCGACTCGCTTCACGATATCTAGACCGCTGGTTACCTGACCCCAAATTGTGTAAGTCGGTGGCAGGTATGTGTCTTTGTAGACGATAAAGAATTGGCTTCCGTTGGTGCCGCGACCGTTGGCATTTGTTCCAGAGTTGGCCATCGCAATTGTTCCCGCTGGATAGTTGTTCGGGGCATCTGCCGGAAGATTCTCGTTGTCATAACTCCACATTGGCCCACCGGAACCGCTAGCAGTAGGGTCGCCGCATTGAAGTACATAAAGTTGTGACGTTGTCACTCGATGGCAGAGAGAGTGATCGAAGAATCCTGCCTTTGCAAGAAATGTCATCGCTATCACTGTAACGGGAGCCTTCTTTCCGAAGGCGGTAAAGGTAATTGGTCCGCAATTTGTATTGAGAGTTATTACGTGGTCCACCTGTGCCACTTTCGTATCAGGGGTTCCCACCTTTATCGGATAGTGAGCAGTTGCATTTGTCTTAACGCAACCAGCAACTGTTTGAGAGGTCGTTGCGGTTAAGGGTGCAGCAAGAGTTCGTGGCAGAGATTTGTTGCTGACCTTGTGCGTAGCTGATGGAGATGGATGTGCAGCAGCGGAATCTCTCGTTTGGCTCGCTTGTGCAGCTGCAAAACCAGAAAGTGAAATCGCAAAGAGAGCAACTGACGCTGTTGCTACCAATCTCTTGGTGAGGTTCACTCTTACTCCCATTCAATAGTTCCAGGTGGCTTACTCGTGATGTCGAGTGTCACTCTGTTTACTTCTCGCACTTCATTTGTAATTCGTGTTGAGATCTTCTCAAGCACGTCATACGGCAATCTGCTCCAGTCTGCTGTCATCGCATCTTCGCTCGATACCGGACGAAGAACAATGGGATGACCGTAAGTTCGACCATCTCCTTGCACTCCCACGCTTCGAACATCTGCGAGAAGTACAACTGGACATTGCCAAATCTGACGATCAAGACCCGCTAATTTTAACTCCTCGCGAGCGATGAAATCGGCTTTCCGCAAAATACTAAGTCTATTCTCAGTAACTTCACCGATAATACGAATCGCTAAGCCTGGACCTGGGAACGGTTGACGCCAGACTATCTCGCCTGGAAGCCCTAGTTCTAAGCCCACTTCGCGAACCTCATCCTTAAAGAGGGTTCGTAGCGGCTCTATCAATTGGAACTGCAAATCATCGGGCAATCCACCTACGTTGTGATGCGATTTAATATTTGCGGTGCCTGATCCTCCACCTGATTCAACAACATCGGGATAGAGCGTTCCCTGAACTAAGAAATCAATAGAGTCATGTGCTGAAATTTCTCGCGCAGCAGATTCAAATGCACGGATAAATTCCGTTCCAATAATCTTTCGCTTTGTCTCTGGATCAGTAACACCTGCGAGTGCGTTAAGGAATATTTCACGTGCGTCAACTATCTTGAGTTCGACCCCTGTAGCCGCGACGAAATCTTGCTCTACTTGTTCTGCTTCACCATGACGCAATAGACCATGATCAACGAATACGCAGGTGAGTTGAGAACCGATCGCCTTCTGCACAATTGCAGCAGCAACCGCTGAGTCAACGCCACCAGATAACCCACAAATGACGTGCTTATCTCCTACGAGTTCTTTAATCTTGGCAACCTCTGTTGCCACAATATTTTCACTAGTCCAGGTTGGTTCGCAGCCAACTATGTCGATCAACCAGCGGCGCAGAATCTCTTGTCCATTCTCTGAATGCAAAACTTCTGGGTGAAATTGCACCCCGGCAAAAGTTGCATCACTATTTTCAAAGGCAACTATGGGCGTATCAGCTGTTCGCGCAGTAGCAGTAAATCCAGTCGGTGCAGTGGTGACAGAATCTCCGTGGCTCATCCACACTCGTGATTGAGTATCTAAACCGCGCAAAAGTTTTGAGGTGTCATCGTGGCTCATTGATGTGCGGCCGAACTCAGATTTTCCAGTCTGTGTTACTACTCCACCGAGCGCAGCTGCCATAACTTGGAATCCATAGCAGATTCCAAATGTCGGAATGTGGTGTTCGAAGATTGAAGGATCAAGTGTAGGTGCGCCTGGTTCATAAACACTCGATGGTCCGCCACTCAAGATGATCGCCTTTGGTTTCTTGGCAACAATCTCAGCAACCGACATCGTTGAAGGAACAATCTCAGAATAGACATTTGCCTGGCGAACTCGCCGGGCGATCAATTGGGCGTATTGCGCTCCGAAATCTACGACTAGTACGAGATCAGGCACGGTGAATAACTACTTCTACCCGCTGGAATTCCTTGAGATCTGAGTAACCGGAAGTTGCCATGCCGCGACGAAGTGCCCCAAAGAGATTCATAGAACCATCTGATGTATGTGAAGGACCTGTAAGGATCTCTTGCAACGTGCCCACTGTGCCAACATGGACTCTATCTCCACGTGGAAGTTCAGAGTGATGTGCTTCAGCGCCCCAGTGCCAACCTTTTCCGGGAGCTTCAACTGCGCGTGCAAGTGGACTTCCCATCATCACTGCATCAGCGCCACAGGCAATTGCCTTTGCGATATCGCCGCTGCGGCCTACAGAGCCATCAGCGATAACGTGTACATAGCGACCACCAGATTCGTCCATGTAATCACGTCGAGCAGATGCGACCTCGGCAACTGCCGAAGCCATGGGAACTGCAATACCCAATACGGTTCGTGTTGTATGCGCGGCTCCACCGCCAAAACCAACAAGTACTCCAGCTGCTCCAGCGCGCATCAAGTGCAGCGCTCCCGTTGCAGTGGCACATCCCCCAACGATTACGGGTACATCAAGTTCATAAATAAATTTCTTGAGGTTAAGCGGCTCTGTCTTCGATGAGACATGCTCTGCGCTCACCGTTGTGCCACGAATTACAAAGAGATCAACGCCAGCTTTGACAACAACTTCATGTACGAGAGTTACGGTGTAACAAGGAGGGGGGGCGTAATAGGAAAATAGATGGCGTCAGTTATGGACGTCCCCCAATGTACGAACCTGTATATGTATTTTCATCGTCCATGGCGTGACTGTCGTTCCAGTGCTCACTGACCCCATTGCTGGTCTCGAAGGATTGCTCATCCTTGTCCTTGCAGTCGTTGTGCAGACAGAAGAACCTGCCATCCCGCTCCTCCATCTCATTATCGATCTTCGCCTTTCCGCCATTCCTGAGGAAAATTGTGTTAGATTGTGAGTACTCTATGGTTGGGAGCCCTTTGTTACGATAGTTTGGTTTATTGGGCAAAAATCTTTCTTTTAAACTGAGAAACGGGCTTTTCTACCAGATTGAGACTGAGAGCAACAATGTCTTTGCC
>CAIMBV010000066.1 GCA_903839355.1 uncultured Actinomycetes bacterium | reverse complement strand
CGGATTCGATTGATTCATTTATCGAACCTAAATTTGCCGCTCTCAAGCGAGGCCAGACCGATAGCGAGAGTTACTTCTACTTGATTGTCACCGAGATCGAAAAGTTTGGAGTCGAGCAAGGGATTCGATCGGCAATCAACATAATTAAGGCAAATGCGGTCTACTCCAGCATTAACTGCATGTTCCTCACTCCTACCGAGTTTTATGTTGTGAACGAGCACAATGATGAGCGCATCCCACATGGTGAGCTACCTGGTTACTACGATCTCTTCTACCGCAACGATGGCAAGGAGGTTCTTGTCGCCTCTAGCGGTTGGACTCAAACCGGCTGGGAAGAACTTCCGAACCACAAGTTGATGAGGGTAGATCGCGCTACTCTCGCAATCGAGATTAGCGACCTTTAACGTGTAACGTGCGCTGATCGAATCAGCGCGGCATCAATCAAACAGGTGATGAGCTCTGAATAGTTGATCCCTGCGCGGTTCCAAAGTTTTGGATACATGGACGTTGGTGTGAAGCCTGGCATTGTGTTGAGCTCGTTGATAATGATCTCTCCATTATTTGAGTAGAAGAAATCAACGCGCGCTAAACATTCGCAACCGAGCGCTTTGAAGGCGGCTATCGCAGCTTGCTGAATCTCGGCTTCGACTCCTTGTGGCAAATCATCTGGGAAGATAACTGTGGTGGCATCATCTAAATATTTAGCCTCGAAGTCATAGAACTCGTAGTTGCCGAGGAATTGAATCTGACCTACTGGAGAAGCATTTGCTCTTCCTGAAATCTCAAGAACTCCGCACTCAATTTCGCGGCCCACAATCGCCTCTTCGATCAAGACTTTGGTATCAAATTGAAAGCCAAATTCAATGGCAGCAGATAGATCGGCGAAGGACTTCACTTTTGTAGTTCCTCTACTTGAACCACTGCGAGCGGGTTTAACAAAGAGCGGATATGAAAGGTTTTCAATCTGACCCGCCGTCCACTCCCCCTTCTTTAAAACAATTCCTGAAGCAACCTTGAGTCCAACAGCTTCAAAGATTGGTTTGGCGAAAGACTTATCCATGGCAACGGCGCTAGCGAGAACCCCGGAACCCACATATCGAATCCCTGCCATCTCGCATAAACCTTGCACCGTTCCATCTTCGCCATACGGACCATGAAGGAGTGGGAATACAACATCGATCTGTAGCGGTACTCCATCAACCTGGAAACCGTGGATATCGGCATTGATTGCAGGAAGTGACTCATCGACTTCAGGCATCTTTCCATCACGAATTGCAAGTGAGGTGCTCTGATCTACCAAGACCCATTTTCCGCTACGAGTAATACCGATGAGGATGGGATCAAATCGTTCACGATCTATGGCAGCAAGCACTCCTCCAGCGGAGATGCAGGAAATTTCGTGTTCGGAAGATTGTCCGCCAAAGAGAATCGCAACGCGGGTTTTAGCCATTAGAGCTCAGCCAGCGTGCTGACCGACATAAGTCGTTGCATCGCCTCATGTGGAGAAATAGATCCCGTCACCGCATCTGCCATGACTTCAATGATAGGCACTTCTACGCCAACTCGGTGTGCTAACTCGCGAATAGCAGGAGCGGAAGCGACGCCCTCGACGGTTTTAGCAACCTCTCTGCGCGCACCTTCAATGCTTCCGGTTCGACCATAGGCCTCACCAAACTGGCGATTGCGCGAGAGAGCAGATCCGCAACTTGCGACGATATCTCCCATTCCGGCAAGACCTAAGAAGGTGAGCGGATTTGCGCCATAACTTTGTCCGAAGCGTGCAACTTCAGAGAGCCCACGAGTAATAATCATTGCTTGGGTGTTCTCACCTAAATTCATTCCGATGGTCATTCCCACGGCTAACGCCACGACGCTCTTCGCCGCGCCGGCAAGTTCGCAACCAACGAGATCATCAGATGGATAGATCCGAAAATACGGAGTAGTGAAAAGGTCGACCATCAACATCTGGACGCTCGCGCTCTCGGATGCTGCAACTGCGCCAGCGGGTTCGCGGAGTGACAACTCCCCCGCCAAGTTAGGTCCGGTTATTAATCCAATATCTGCCAGATCAGTGTCAAGTTCTTCGCGAAT
>CAIMBV010000065.1 GCA_903839355.1 uncultured Actinomycetes bacterium | reverse complement strand
GTATTTTCCATGATGTTTATTCGGGTCATGGTTGAGAAGACTGTGATTGTCGAGGCTGTTACTAAGAGGCACCATGGGCAGAATGCCTTGATCACGAAGAATGATTGGGAAAGTAGCCAGAGAGCAAAGAGCAGACCAGCGGTATAAACAACATGGGCCGTCTTCAAGAACCAACGCGGAAAAGCAACCATGCCCATTCCTGCTACCGCCACCGCAATGACCACCGGCTCTGTCATCATGCCTAGGAAGGCATTTGGAAATCCCAGAAGGTGTGACTGCCATGAGCGAGCAACTTTGCCGCAGGAAACAATGGCGTTGACGTCGCATGAAAGTTTGGCATTTGGATCGCCAGCAATCTTGATGGCATCATTTGAGAGGACCAAAGCCGCCCAGAGGCTCAAGCTGGATGAGATCAACATCGCTACAAAAGTTTTACGGTATGAGCGCATTCTCTCCATGGTGCTTAATTCAGTCATGGTTGGAGTTTACTGGGGGAAACTCGATTCTGATCGTTTTCATTTGCTCTCTGATGAAATCCTCAGCCCACGGCGCTCGCGATCACAATGTAATTCTTGACTTGCCTCAAAAAATGGGCTTTAATCTGAACAGTGTAAAGATTGCACTCAAGACTCTTAGAAATAATGGTTTCGTATGGGTAAGAAGGTTTTTGCGGAGCGTATGACGGCTCGAAGTGATGAGAGTTATGTCGTCTTTCTCATCGGAATGCGGGTGAATAATCCATTCGCAATTCATCGTTGGCTCCCGGTCTTTTTAGCCATGCCCAAAATGCTGCGCGAACTGCACATACATCGCGAACTTGGCTTCAAATCCTATGAGTCCTGGTTTGGTAGAACTTCAATAATGGTTCAGTACTGGGAGAGCCCAGAAAAGTTGATTGCGTATGCAAAGGCTGCCGATTCCGAACACCTACCTGCATGGCGAGCCTTTAACCGAGCTGCCAAATCTCCAGCAGTTGGAATCTGGCATGAGACCTACGTTATTGACCCGGGAAAATCAGAGAGCGTGTATAAAAATATGCCCATGTTTGGTTTTGGAAAAGTGGGTCATCACACACCTGCAATCGGGAGATTGAATTCTGCAACTGAGCGTTTGCAGAATTCAAAAAATGGATCCGATGAGTAAGGCTCTCATTAGCGCCCACCTCAAGGCATTTCCGATCGAACAGCGCAAGGTTCTCCAGCAACTGCGAGAACAGATTGCCGCGGAACTTCCAGAGGCTAAACAAGTTGTGAAGTATGGAATTCCAACCTTTGTTATTGATGGAGTTCCTATCATCGGTTTTAGCGGTTATAAAAAGCACAACAGCATTTTTCCCTATAGCGGATCTGTGACATCCAAATTGAAGAATGAATTAGCTGCTTATCAGCAAACTAAAGGCTCCATTCATTTCCCGGTTGATAAACCTTTCCCCAAATCGCTTCTCAAGAAGGTTTTGAAGGCTAAGTTTGAGCAACTAGAAGAGCGTCACACGTAAGGTATTTATCCGACGAATCGGACATCAAAGGCAACTGGTTGATTCATTTTGAGCCTCGAAGAGGATAACCTGAACGACATGAAAACAATTTTGGACGCGATCGGAAATACCCCATTAATCAACATTGAGGGAATTTACGTAAAGATGGAGTATCTCAATCCATCTGGTTCGGTTAAGGCTCGTATTGCTAAGTACATGATTGAGAGAGCCGAGCGCGAAGGTTTGCTACATCCCGGAGACACAATCGTTGAGGCGAGCAGTGGCAATACCGGTAACGCCATGTCCATGGTTGCCGCCGTAAAAGGCTACAAAATGTTGGTTGTTATGCCAGAAGGCTTAAGCCAAGAGCGCACGGCGATCTCACGAGCATTTGGTGCTGAGGTTCGAACTTTAGGAGATTTCCATGTCAATCGCGCCCTCGAAGAAGTGCGCCGAATAGCAGAGCAACCGGGCTTCTACGCCCCTCAACAATTCGATAGCGACTGGAATGTCGTAGAAAATTACGAGTGGCTCGGTAAAGAGATTTTGACCCAACTACCTGCGAAGCCAGATCTTTTAATCTCCGGGGTTGGGACTGGCGGAACGCTTATTGGTGTGGGCCGAGCTTTTAAAGAGGTCAATCCTGCAGCTAAGAGTTACGCGCTAGAACCTTCGGAGTCATGCACCATCGCGTGCAGCGAAGTCGCCAAGCATCTGATAGAAGGAATTTCTGATGGATTTATTCCGGGAATCATTGAACGCCATTCTCAAGAGATTGACGGCTTCGTTCACATCCACTCGAATGATGCGGTGGAGGAGACTCGTCGCTTAGCACGAACTCACGGAATATTTGTTGGGCCATCCTCCGGCGCTCATATGTTGGCTGCAAAGAAGTTAAAGGAAGAGTTAGGAGCTGAAACCGTTGTAACAATCTTCTGCGACGAGGGTGAGAAATACATCGCAGATTATTGGTTAAGCATCTGAATAGCTCGGCTCCAGGTCTTATCTAGGTCGGCATCTGGCGGAAACCTGCCGGCGATCTCTAAATCAACCAGTCCGTGCATCAGTCCCCAGACTGCCCGCGCATGCTCATGATCTTTACCCGTCAATTCAATGATCATTGCAGTGACACCACTTTCAAGCCCTTCAGGAAGTCGGTCTCGAAGTAGCGGCACTTTTAAAGTGACCTCGTAGAGGTGAGGGTTTTTTATCGCCCAAGCTCTGTAGGCAAGTGCTTTGGCCCTCTTGGAATTCTTTGCAGCAGTCATTGCCTCAGCAAATTTCGATATTCCATAAGCCTGAAGGTCGGCGATTATTTCATCACGCCCCTCGACGTGCTTGTAAAGGCTGGGAGCTTTTATGTGAAGTCGATCAGCCAGATTCCGCATGCTGAGGGCAGCAAGTCCCTTGGACTCAAGGAGAGCCAAGGATTCCGAGAATATGCGTTCTCGAGTTGGGCCGGAGGTGTTAGCCATAGTACTTTCAGGCTAACACCGTTAGCAAGGAGTCGCAATGTTTGTCATTGGAAAGCCCAAAGTTTGGTTACGTCTTGATGGAGCTGTCTTATTTACAGCCACAATATTTCTGTTCGCTGGAGAACACGTGACGTGGTGGATTTATCCAGCACTGCTCTTTGTGCCGGATATCTTCATGGTCGGGTACTTCTTAAACACACGACTGGGAGCTTTCTTGTACAACGCCGGTCACTCCTATTTCTTGCCGGCCCTCATGGTCTATCTCGCCTGGATCACCCACCATCCCACTACCATTGCAATAGGCATCATTTGGCTCGGTCACGTAGGTTTCGATCGCTTCTTTGGATATGGACTCAAATACGACTCAAACTTTAAAGATACGCATTTGGGGGATTTAGATAAAAAAGGGATCTAGACCACGATGAAACGTCGGGTTGGCGGGAATTGAACCCGCGGCCTCTGCGTCCCGAACGCAGCGCGCTACCCCTGCGCCACAACCCGTAGGCACTAAATATTAGGGGGCTGGAGAGTTTTGGAATAGCAAAGAACCCCGTGAAAATTCACGGGGTTCTTCAGTTAGATCTGAATTAACCGATTATTACTTAGCTGCGATCGCAGAGATTTCGAACTCAAGCTTGACGTTCTCTGAAACCAAAAGTCCGCCTGTCTCGAGTGCAGCGTTCCAGGTTAGGCCGAAAT
>CAIMBV010000064.1 GCA_903839355.1 uncultured Actinomycetes bacterium | reverse complement strand
TGACGCCATTGCCAACTTGCCATGCGATTGCGGCGGCGATAGAGGTAACTAAAACCTGCTGAATCCAGAACCAGCGAACTACGAATTGCTGTAGCAGCCGATCAAAGCGAATTCTCACGGGTTTAAGAATAGGACTTAAATATAGAACTCAACCTCATTGCGCTGAGAGAGCGAGCGAGTAACGACCTGATTTGCACCAATTGTGCTGCCCTCGCCGATTGTGATGTTGCCCAAAACCTTTGCTCCGGCGCCTAAGATCACATTGTTCTCAATGGTGGGGTGGCGCTTTCCTTTTTCAAGGGTGCGACCGCCAAGAGTGACTCCGTGATAAATCGTGACATCGTCCCCAACAATTGCAGTCTCTCCAATGACGACGCCCATACCGTGATCAATAAAGACGCGACGACCTATAACAGCGCCTGGATGAATTTCGATTCCGGTGCGCGCGCGAGTGTGATTGGAGATAACGCGCGCAACGAAACGTAAATTCTTCTTCCAGAGCCAATGCTCAAATCGATGCGCCCAGAGTGCATGAACACCTGGATAGGTAAGAGCCACCTCAATGCGGCTGCGCGCAGCAGGATCTTTACGCAGCGCAGTTGCGAGATCTTCGGAGATGAAAGACATAGATGCTGACTATTTCTTAGATCGTTGGTGCGACAGGCTCGTCAATAAACTCCTTGTAGAGCGGAGTTGATAGATAGCGCTCACCAAAGGATGCGAGAACTACGACGATGATCTTGCCAGCAAACTCTGGACGGTCTGCGATCTGCGAAACGCCCCAGAGAGCTGCACCTGATGAAATTCCAGCGAGGATTCCCTCTTCTTGGCCCGCGCGCTTGGCATAAGTGAATGCCTCTTCGTTTGGTGCAGAGAGAACTTCATCGTAGATAGTCGTGTCGAGCACTGGTGGGACGAAGTTTGGTCCGATTCCTTGGATGGGGTGGCCGGCAGGAGATCCACCTGTAAGGATCGGTGATGCTGCAGGCTGTACTGCAAAAATCTTGATATTTGGGTTCTTCTCTTTGAGAGCTTGTCCAACACCAGTGATTGTTCCGCCGGTACCAATTCCCATTACGACTGCGGCGACTTCACCGTCAGTGTCATTCCAAATTTCTGCAGCGGTTGTCGCGCGGTGAATCGCAGGGCCAGCCTGATTTTCAAATTGGCGAACGAGTACTCCACCTTCTTCAGCGCCGATCGCTTCAGCAGCCTCAACAGCTCCACGCATACCTTGAGCGGCAGGAGTCAAAATAAGTTTTGCACCAAGTGCGCGCAAAAGTGCGCGGCGTTCCTTGGACATTGAATCGGGCATGGTGAGAACAACTTTGTATCCACGTGCTGCACCTACAGATGCAAGGGCAATTCCGGTGTTACCTGATGTTGCCTCGACGATTGTTCCGCCTGGCTTGAGAGCACCACTCTTCTCGGCATCATCGACCATCGCTACTGCGAGGCGATCCTTCACCGATGCTGTTGGGTTATAAAACTCCAACTTTGCAGCGATGATTGCAGTTGAGGTCGGAAATAAACGCTGGATCTTTACAAGCGGGGTATTGCCAAAAACTTCTGAAATGTTGTTGTAAATCTTCATGTTCTCTCCTGAGTTCAGATCGAGTTCTCCTGAGATGAAGGTATCAGTAATAGAAGATGGCTTCTCGGTGGATCCTAGTAAATGCAAATAGTTCGCATAACTTCAAAGTGGAGTAGCATCAAGGAGATACTCGTTCTAGGGAGCTCTCCATGTTATTTCGCCAATTACGCGATTTGTCCGTCTCTGCTTTGGGTCTTGGCTGCATGGGAATGTCAGGGTTTTATGGACCGACAAATGATGAAGAGTCGATTGCCACGATTCACCGTTTCCTAGATCTCGGTGGAAATTTCATCGATACCGCCGATATGTATGGGCCATTTAAGAATGAGGTTCTTGTTGGTAAAGCAATTGCTGGTCGCAGAGCAGATGTGGTGCTCGCCACCAAATTCGGAAATGAGCGCGGTGCCGATGGTTCATTTAAGGGCGTTAATGGTCGTCCCGACTACGTGAAGGCGGCGTGCGATGCATCCCTGCAAAGACTCGGAGTTGAGTACATCGATTTGTATTACCAACACCGAGTGGATCGCAACGTCCCCATTGAAGAGACGTGGGGCGCATTAAAGGAGTTGGTAGAAGCTGGAAAGGTGCGCCACTTAGGAATTTCAGAAGCTTCAGCAGCCACAATCGAGAGAGCGAATGCGGTCCACCCAATTTCTGCAGTGCAATCCGAGTGGTCGCTCTGGACTCGAGAGATCGAGACAAATGGTGTCTTGGCAAAAATGCGCGAATTAGGAATTGGCTTCGTTCCATACTCACCGCTTGGCCGTGGATTCTTAACCGGTGTTGTTACCTC
>CAIMBV010000063.1 GCA_903839355.1 uncultured Actinomycetes bacterium | reverse complement strand
GAACCGGCGGGTCGACTCTTCGCTTTCCCGCTCAGCTCAATCCACAGTTGATCGAATGATTTCATGCGCTCATTCTAATTGGAGTGGCGCTTGAGAGGTGCCAGATTAGACGGCGACGGCCACCTTCTCGCGCTGGGCCGTCAATAACCAGGTCACAAATCCCCAGATTACGAAGGCACCATAGAAGATATACATAAAGGCGGTGGGATAGTAATGACCCCGAATGTCTAATGGGACGCCGACGGCATCGACCGCAACCCAAACTAGCCAGAACTCAACAAACCCCCGAGCTAGTCCATATGTAGCTAGTGCGGTTCCCGTGAAGATCCATGAGTCCGCCGCGATATTCCATGAACCACCAATAGCGGTGATGATGAAGAATGTTGCGAAGTAAAAGGCCACCGTGGCGGGTACGAGAATCAATCTCTCTTTACTCGTAGTCCATCGAATCTCAACGGGTGGCTTCCCGTCGTAGTTTGGTTTTCTGCGATTCTGAGTCCAAGTCCACCAGCCGTAAAGACTCACAGCGATCAAGAGGAGTTGGCGACCCGCTTGACCCAACATGATGCGACTAGTTTGATGTGGATCCCAGATGCTTCCAATGAAGAGAGTGAAAAGAAGGACGTTGCCGATGATTCCAATCGGCCAAGCCCACATTTTGCGTCTCATTCCAAGCAGGGCGCTGCCTAGACCAAAAACGTTTCCGATGATCTCTTTCCAATAGATAGCTTGCGTATATTTATTTCCAAAATGCACTTGAGCATTAAATAACCAATGTATGAATGACATTTGTTGTTCCCCCTTTTTGCGTTAGTTTCAGCGCATACTCCGGGGTAGCCACATCAAGGTGTGATTCAAGAATTAATCAATTGAGGAACGACTCAATTGAATAGAATCTAGCCTTTACGTGTCCCTCTCATCCGGACTTTCACCGTCGGTTCTGGAATTTCACCAAATCCACCGATAACTGGATGCAATCGGGTCGCGGACTTTAACCGCCGGTTCGGAATTACACCGACCCCGGAACAACGTGGGCTAATTGTCTCACAGCACTCTCAAAATTCCACTTTTACGTTTAAATGGTAGCTGCCACCCTGAGCGCGGCAATCATCTCTGCCGGATCGTTTGCTTTGTAGATTGCGCTTCCCGCGACAAATGTGTCTGCCCCTGCTTTAGCAGCCAGACCGATCGTCGCGAGCGAAATTCCCCCATCAACCTGAAGCCAGGGGTGAGAGCTCCCCAGTTTTAGTAGCGCAGCGCGAGCTTCTTCAATCTTTGGAAGTTGATCTGTCATGAAGCTCTGCCCACCGAATCCAGGTTCAACCGTCATGATGAGAAGCATGTCAATATCTTCTAGTAGATCAGCGACGCTCTCAAATGTTGTTTTGGGTTTAATTGCTACTCCCACGCGTACGCCAGAGCGCTTCAATTGCGAAACTGTTGCAAGAGGGTTCTGGCTGGCCTCAAGGTGAAAGGTAACGCTGGAACTTCCTGCCTCGGCATACTTAATAGCAGAGATATCTGGATCGGCAATCATCAGATGTGAATCGACCGGAATCGCAGAGTTAGAGATGATCTCTTTGCACTCATCTAAAGTGAAAGTCTTGTTG
>CAIMBV010000062.1 GCA_903839355.1 uncultured Actinomycetes bacterium | reverse complement strand
TCTTGCTCTTCATTATGGATGAAGCTGTTGCTGAGAGGGCGGGTGAGTATCGTCGCGCATACTTGGCTGATTCATTGGCTAAGTTGGATGAATCGATTGGCGGTAAGTTGGCCGTCATCTCTGGAACTGTCCAAGAAGTCTTGCAGGATGTAATTGGGCGCTATGGAATTTCGAGCGTTCATGCCGCTCGCGAATATGCTCCCTATGGAGTAGCTGCAGAGGCAGCCCTATCTGCCAAGGGAATTTCTGTTGAGTACACCGGTTCGAACTATGCAGTTGCCCCAGGAAGAGTCAAAAAACCTGACGGTTCTAACTATCGGGTCTATACCCCTTTTTATCGGGCCTGGTTGAGCCATGGTTGGCGTGATCCAGCGCCAGCCCCCATTGCGCCTAACTTTGCAACACCCGCCCCTGGGGATCGCAATCTCCCAGCTTGGGCCGCGCCTGCCGGCCTAAAACTCCAGGAGGCTGGGGAAGCGGCAGCGCTGGCGAGATGGCGCGCCTATCAAACCAACCATCTCGACAATTACGACGAAGCCAGGAATTTCCCCGGAGTACCCGGAACTAGCCGATTGAGCCCGCATCTGCGATGGGGTGAGATACATCCTCGAACTCTCTTGTCGGGGCTGAATCAATCCAGTGCCCAGCAGGTATTTCGAAAAGAGATTGCCTGGCGCGAATTTTATGCCGACGTTCTGCATCACTACCCACAGACCTCACGTGACTACTACTCACCAAATTATTCTGCGATGCGATATGACAAACCGGATGCGCAATTTAGAGCTTGGTGCGCTGGATTGACGGGCTACCCGATTGTCGATGCAGGAATGCGACAACTTCGCCAAGAAGGTTGGATGCACAATAGAGTTCGAATGATCGTTGCCTCGTTCCTAGTAAAGGACCTCCATATCGAGTGGCAATATGGGGCAAATTTCTTTATGAAATTTCTTATAGATAACGACGTTGCATCAAATTCACATGGATGGCAGTGGACTGCAGGTTGCGGCACTGATGCATCGCCTTACTACCGAGTCTTTAATCCAACGGAGCAAGGCAGGCGCTTTGATCCAGATGGTAGTTACATCCGCACATATGTTCCCGAATTAGCCCATTTGAGTGCTACGGATATTCATACACCATGGGAAGTTCTCGATGGATTGAGTCATGGATATCCAGCACCTATAGTCGATCACGCGCAGGAGCGTTTGGAGTCTTTGGCGAGGTTAGAAGAAATTAAGGTGTCCAAAGAACCATACCCCCACCAGAGCGCTTAGCTTCGTACATAGCGCTATCTGCTCTCTGGAGCAGATCTGAATCTCCATCATTGATTACGCGTCCAATGCTTACGCCTACAGAAATCTGCTCTCCGGCAACGTCAAAGGGATAACTCGTGGTTGATGTTAGAGCCAGGGCAACCTCATGACCTAAGTGCGAGCTTCCGGGAATCACTACTCCGAATTCATCTCCGCCGAGGCGAGCTAGTAACGCTCCGCTAGGAATAACTCTCGAAAACCGTAAGGATATTTGGCGAAGCAGTTGGTCACCTGCCTCGTGACCGAGGTTGTCATTTACGGCTTTAAAACCATCTAGATCCAACAATAAAATCGTTCCGGGGTTGGTGCCCAGAGCGGATATATGGGCGATGAATGTTCGGCGATTTGCCAGACCTGTCAGCTCATCAATTCGAGCCAATTCGAAATTTGTGGAGGCGCTCCTAGCTTCTCTTAGCGCAAAGACAAGTCGAGCGATGGAAAGGGCAATGGTGGCAATCGCTGGAACTAATCCAGTCGATGGGATAGTTCCCGGTTTAAGTGCAGAGTATGCGAGAGTCGCCCCACTAAAAATGGTGGCGAGAGTTGTGGCAAACCCGATAATTCTCTCGCTGACTTGGGTTTCGCCGCCATGATGCCAGAGAGCTTCAGCGATTAAAAGAAGTCCAATCAACCAGCCATCGTCAGTTAGTTGTGCAAAACCATAACCGGTAGTCGCTGACTTATAGAGGAAATATAAATCAGTAGCAGTAAAGACTGCGGTACCCAGAAGTAGAAGTAATGATCGAACTGCACGGCGTTGAACCATCACGACGATGAGTGCAATGGAGAGCAGCACGACATCTCCCACGGGGTAGACGATCGATAGAAATACCGAGGTAGCCGATCCGACAAAATGAGCCATTGCCGTTTTGAGTAGGAGCGCCGCAATGAGTGTCGAAAATCCAAAAGTAATAATGAGAACATCAAGAATTTCTATTGGACGGAAAGTTCTATGAACTGTCAGAGCTCGAATAAGTCCGAATAGCATGAGAGGGTAGAAGAGAATGTAACAAATATCTGAAAAGTTGGGCCAGATGACGGTGCCATAAAAGGAGTCCCACGTAGTTGCCGTAGATCCAATAGCCCAAAGAAGGATCGCGCATCCTAGGGAGAGGCGTGCTAAATGATCATTAAATGGCGGCGCTGAAAATGCAACTGCCGAAGCCAGGAAGGCTATGGCGTTATAAATGTAAAGGTCTATGAGTGGAGTCGGAGTGTGAAGAAAGCTCCTCAAGACGATATGGAGCACTAATAAGCTGACGGTGCCAAATCTCAACCGAGCATATGTAGACGCGGTCCCGATAGCCATCGCAAGAGGCTAACTAATTAGTTAAAAGGTGAACAGTGGATTATTCATCTGTTCTGGATAAGAGAACTGCGGATGACTTGGGAATTACACCCATGTCATCCGCAGTTCTTACTGCTAGTCGGTTTAACTAGTCTTATAAACCAGCCTTGCATGCCAAAGTGCGAGTTGATTTGGCTGAAGCCGTCTGGCTCGATAGTTGGGCTGTAAGTTGCTTCTGTTGAGCAATCGCCCCATTAACGGTAGTTGTCCAGGTGGTGATCTGGGACTGGTAGTTAGTCACAGAAGATTGGACTCGAGCCAATTGGCGATTGAGAAGGTCGATGGTTCCTTGACGGGTCTTAATACCCAAATTGAAAGCATCTATTGACTTCTGATCGCTGATTGCCTGATTGCTACCGACCTTATCCTTAGCAAGTGCTGCGGTGTAAAAAGCGACACGTGTTTGATCATCTGCGATCTTAGCTTGGTAGGCCGCGATGGCAGCGGTGACTCCCACTGCAGTAGTTGCTGGTGTCTGGGTATTAGGAACGAAAGTAATAGTGAATACCTGTTTGTTGGTGAGGTTATCTAAAGCTCCTTGAGCAGCGGTGAGAGCATTTTGGTAGGAAGCTAATGTGCTCTGAGCCTTGTTTAAGGTATCCGTTGCATTCTTGGTATAAGTGGCCAAGTTTGATACGTTGCTGAGGTAGTAAGTTTGAGCAGCTACACAGTTAGAAGTAGCCCAGGTCAACTTAGGTGATGTCTTAAGAGGGTTTGCAATGCAGGTGTACGTTCCTGATTTAGCGTTCAGTTTGGAGCAGGCCGTACCCTGCTTACCGGCAGCATCGGCCGAGGCGCTAAATGCAATAGAACCGCCCGCGATAAGGGCACCAGCAAGGAGCACGCTCGCCAGCCTTCTAGTAGAGAGCTTCTTCATTGTTGATTCCTTCCAGTGGCTCAGGTCTTCTGAGTCATGGGCTCAATAATAGAGCGTCGATCGCCCCCCAGTTGAGCAAAATGGGGATTTACGTTGTGAACTTCATGAGAATCAGCCCCGTTAAACTACCGATACAGACCCTAAGGTGCCCCCAAGTCCCAGTAGCTCAGTGGATAGAGCAACCGCCTCCTAAGCGGTAGGTCGCCGGTTCAACTCCGGCCTGGGACACAAACTCTAAAAAATATCACCTGACGTAGATCCAATACTTGTCGGGCTTCTCCCACCTGTGAGCCCGTTGGCATTACTCCGTAAGAGTTCGCACCCAATAACCGAGTATGGTGAAAATATGAATGGGTCGAATTTGAATCAAATTCGAGTACTAGTGACTGGTGCAGGTGGGCCAGCAGCAATTGCAGTTATACGGTCTTTAGGAGTAATTCGTAAATTCAACCTTATCGCGGGGGACATGGATCCATGGGCAGCGGGTTTGTATTTGGTCCCTCCAGAGAATCGAGTAGTACTTCTTCCTGCAGATCATGCAGAATTTATTGAAAATCTGTTAGCCATCTGCAAGTCAAAAGAGATATCGATATTGATTTCCACAGTTGATGGTGAGTTGGAACCTGTGGCATTAAACATTGCAGGGTTTGATGCGGCGGGGACAAAAGTTTTAGGCGCACCGTTGCACATCCTGCTTGAAACTCTCGACAAATTTGCGCTTGCTAGAAAATGTTTATTAGTAGTCGGAATTCCAAGAACTGAACTCCTTGACTCGGCGGATTTTTCGAACTGGACTTTTCCCGTTGTGATCAAACCTCGGTGGGGTAGTGGCTCTAAGGGAGTTAGATTAGTGAGTCAGCCCGACGATATAACTCACCTAGATTTAGAGAATGAAATGTTGATTCAGGAGTATCTCCCCGGGGATGAATATTCAATAGATGTTTTAGCAACGTGCGTAGGTGTGCCGATCGCAGCTGTGCCACGACTTCGGGTCAGAGTGGACTCAGGCATTGCAGTAGCCGGGCGTTCGCTATGTGACACCGATTTAGAAGAATTTGGTAAGCAAGTAGTTGCAACTTTGGAATTACCCTTCATTAGTAATGTGCAGGCGAAGCGGAGAGCAAGTGGCGAGCTCTGTCTTTTAGAAGTTAACCCTCGCGTACCTGGTTCGATAGCACTGACTAAAGCTTCAGGCATCGACATGGTTCGTTTATCAGTAGATGAACTACTTGGTATTGCCATCCCCGTTGGTATAAAGCACCGCGAAGTTGCGATGGTTCGCCCATTGGCAGATGTCGTAATCGAATGCGCTGATCTCGTCGAAGGTGCAATGCCTTTTGCCTCGGATCAACATCCTCCAGTTAAGCCACTGGCTTTGGGGGCAAAGTGAACGGTGAGGAACGTAAGGCCATCACGAACATAAGTGGGGGACGAGTAAGTAATTTCCTCCCACCACGTCGTCGCCAACACATTCTCGCAATAGGGGCGCACCCAGATGATGTGGAGCTGGGGAT